>DORE01000117.1 GCA_003514305.1 Gammaproteobacteria bacterium
GAGGCAATAGCTCGGACTTTTGTTTCTCATCACCGGCTTCAGACAACAGACTGGCGCTCAACAGGACCGAGGCAATCAGAGGAGAGTTGGCAAGGGTCCGGCCGGTTTCTTCAAGTATCAGACCGAGTCCAGTAAAACCAAATTCAAACCCACCATATTTTTCAGCAATCGCAATGCCAGGCCATCCCAGCTCGATCATTTGCTGCCAGACTTTTGCATCATAACCGAGTTCAGATTTCTCATCTCTCAAGCGACGCATTACTGAAATTGGGGCATTGTCCTGACAAAAGTCCCTGGCTGAATCTCTCAGCAACTGTTGGTCTTCACTTAACGCCAATGCCATAACTAAGTTTTCCCTTTATCGCTTGCTGGCGAGACTCAACATATCTGGCAGACCCAGAACACGTTTAGCCATAATGTTCAGCTGGACCTCGGCCGTGCCGCCCTCGATAGAATTCGCTTTAGAACGCAGCCACTCACGGGTAACCTGTAGCTCTTCTGTCTCAAACTCGCCTCCTTCCCAGCCGAGGCCTTGGCTACCCATTGCTTTCAGGAAAAGCTCATAACGTCGCTTATTGAGCTCACAGCCGTAATATTTCAACATAGAAGACGTCGCATTTGGTTCGCCCTGCTTGCCCTCCTCGATGGACCTTTGCAAAGTGAGCGCAAAGGACTCACTGTCTATTTTAAACTTTGCAATCTGGTCACGTAGAGCGGAATCGGACAAACGGCCTTTATCCCCTCTGTAGTGCATAGCGGCACCTTCAAGACTGGCAGTAATAGAAGTCGTCCCTCCACGATCACCCTGCCCACTAGCAAGCCCAAATCCAGAAATCATAGTTCTCTCATGCTGCAACAGACGCTTGGCGATGGACCAACCCTCGTTCAGCCCACCTATCAGATTCGCTGCCGGAACCCGAACACTATCAAAGAATGTTTCACAGAATGGGGAGGAACCGCTGATGAGTTGAATGGGTTGCGCACTAACCCCTTCACTCATCATGTCAAACAGCAAAAAACTGATACCAGAATGCTTTGCAACCTCGAAGTCAGTGCGAACCAGGCAAAATATCCAGTCGGCCTTATCTGCGTAGGAAGTCCACACTTTTGATCCGTTAACAACATATTCTTCGCCCTCTAGCACCGCTTTAGTGCCTAAACTGGCCAAATCTGATCCGGATCCGGGCTCAGAGTATCCCTGACACCAGCGAATCTCGCCTCTGATGATTTTGGGGATGTGCTCCATTTTTTGCTCGTGGGTCCCGTATTCCAGCAGCACAGGCCCAAGCATACTGATGCCAAAACTGGTTAGCGCGACGCGTGCATTGATACGCTCTAACTCTTCGGCAAGAATTTTCGCCTCATCGTTAGTCAGGCCTCCACCACCGTATTCTGCGGGCCAGGTGGGGCACGTCCAACCCTGATCGGCCATTCTCGCTAGCCAGACCTTACTTTCCGGATTTGTAAAGACAGCATTTCGACCGCCCCACACAATTTCTTCCGGCACCATAGGTGTTCGCATACTTGGCGGACAGTTCTCCTCTAGCCAGGATCGGGTTGAGCCCCGGAACTGCTCTAATGCAAGCAACGCTTCTCTCCTTTATTGATCTTTCAGTCGGATATAAGAACCTGTCGGCCTTCCACTTTGCCCTGTTTCAAGTCTTCCAAAGCGGCACTGGCTTCCGAGAGCGGGCGCTCATGTATATCAATGGGTGCTATTTTGCCTTCGCGCACCATCGCCATTAGCTCCGCCATATCCTCTGGACTGCCCACATAGCTGCCCTGAATTAACCGAGCATTCATCGGCAAAAATGGGATAGGCAAGCTGAGTGATCCACCAAACAGCCCGACGACAAGTAGCATGCCTCCCTTTCTCAGCGTAGCTAGACCATAATTAACACTCGACTCTGCGCCGACAAAATCAAGCGCAGCATAAACTCCACCGCTAGCCTTCCGAATCGCTTTCGCCGAATCCATATCTGATGAGTCGAAGGTGCGCGAAACTCCAAGCCGTTGGGCCGCTTCAAGCTTGGTAGGGTCAATGTCTACAACGATTGGGTCAATCCCCAATGCCATAGATATCTGAATCGCCATCATCCCGACTCCACCAGCGCCGATAATGACCACCTCATCTGCCGGGTTCAGCTCGCCCAACTTTTTTATCGCGGCGTAAGCAGTTAATCCAGAGCAGCCGTACGTGGCGGCCAGCGCATCCGGCACCTCCCCCTTGTCGAACAGATATCGACTATGGGGAATGAGAACATGCGTTGCAAACCCGCCTGCAGCCACAATTCCTAGAGCCCGACCTGGAGTACACAAGTGCTCCTCACCACGCAGGCAAACAGCACATTCACCGCAGCCAATCCACGGATAGACGACACGACGGTCGCCCACTGCAACATCCTGTGCATCTGGGCCGACTGCAATTACCTCTCCAAAAATCTCGTGGCCGAGTACATGCCCTTCGCGGCCCACATTCAAAATCTTGCCACCACCAAGCTCGAATCCACCATCATGCAGGTGAATATCAGAGTGGCAGACTCCGCAAGCAACTGTCTTTATCAGCACTTCTGATCCAGTAGGCACAGGAGTTTCTGATTCAACCTCGAGTAACGGAGCGCCGGGCGCTCCGGTTTGATACGACAGCATTACGCCATACTCCTTTCTCGGTCCCACTGGGCAAATGTTTTACCTTCTTTTGCCAATTGCTCAAGCAGCGGCGAGGGTTGCCAATACTGTTCTCCATATCGATCACGGAACTCACAAATTCTGTCATACACATTTTTCAACCCAACCTGATCTGCATAGAACATAGGCCCACCTTTAGCGGCCGGAAATGCGTACCCGAACACATAAACCACATCAATATCGCTTGGGCGTTGGGCAATCTCTTCTTCAAGTATTTTCGCGCCTTCGTTGATGAGAGGATATAAACAGCGAGCCAGGATTTCATCTTCTTCCACCTCTCGCTGCTCAACACCAAGCTTGGCAGCCTCTGTCTTAATCATAGACTCTACCTCTGGATCTGATTTTCGGCGGCGAGTTTCAGGATCATATTTATAGAAACCTGAAGCTGTCTTCTGGCCGTAGCGTCCCATTTCAACTAGCAGTGTGCCCATGCGGTACAGCTTCGAATCATCAGGCAGATCCGTCCGCGCCTGTCTTGCTTTATAGCCTACGTCTAAACCAGCTAGGTCGCCCATGGCCAGTGGACCCATCGCCATGCCAAATGTCTCCAGTGCAGAATCGACCCGCGCTGGCGTACACCCGTCTAGAAGCAACATCTGTGCTTCTCTTCCGTAGCCGCTAAGCATCCGATTTCCGATAAACCCATAGCAAACACCCGAAAGCGCACACACTTTGCCAATTTTCTTGCCTATCGCCATGGCAGTTGCCAATGCAGCATCTGCGGTTTGATTGCCTCTCACCACTTCCAAAAGCTTCATTACATTAGCAGGAGAAAAGAAATGCATGCCGACGACATCATCGGGTCGATTCGTCGCAGCAGCGATTGCATCAACATCCTGATAGGACGTGTTGGTTGCGAGAATTGCCCCTGATTTGCAGACCGAATCCATCTTAGCGAAGATCTCCTTTTTGAGACTCAGATCTTCAAATACCGCCTCAACAACGAGATCAACATCAGCGATATCATCATAGTTGGTTGTACCGCTAATCATGCCGATCAACTGTTCCATTTTGTTTTCACTCAGCTTACCTTTCTGGACGGTTATGGCGTAATTCTTACGAATAATGCCAAGACCCCGATCCAGCGCCTCCTGATCAACCTCTACCATTACCACTGGAATCCCAACTCCAGCAAAGCACATCGCGATGCCTCCACCCATCGTGCCACCACCGATAACAGCAACCTTCCTGATGTCCCGAGTGGCCGTGCCCTCAGAAAGATCCTTGATCTTCGCCGCCTGACGCTCGGCAAAAAATATGTGTCGCATCGCAGCCGACTCAGGAGACATGACCAATTCCCCAAATAATTCACGTTCTCTGGCTAGGCCTTCATCCATTGGCAAATTCACTGCAGCCTCCAGACAGGAAACAATTCGGTCTTGCGCGATCTGCCCGCGTGCCCGCTTTGCTAATCGAGTTCTTGCTTCATCAAAAAACCCTGCTTCCACTGTGGCAGGATCAATTGTGACGTCGCGCACACGCTTCAAAGGCGCGCCAGCACCGTGCAATTCATGAGCATAAGCGATCGCACTACTTTCAAGGTCCTCGCCAGTTAGCACCTCATCGATCAACCCCATGTCCTTCGCTTTGTGAGCAGCAATTGGATTACCACCGGTGATCATATCCAAGGCGGCCTTGACACCAGCAAGACGAGGAACTCTTTGCGTTCCGCCAGCGCCCGGAAGAAGCCCTAATTTCACTTCAGGCAAACCCACTTTCGCCGAAGGAGTCGCGCAGCGATAGTGGCAGGCCAAAGAAACCTCGAAACCACCTCCGAGTGCGGTACCATGAATTGCGGCTATCACCGGTTTGTTGGAGTTTTCGATGACGGACAAGACCTCTGGTAGTCCGGGCGCTTGTGGGGGCTTGCCAAACTCTGTAATGTCCGCGCCAGCAATGAAAGTTCTGCCATCACAGCGCAGCACAATTGCCTTAGAACTGTCCTCTTGCGCCTGATTCAAAGCTTTTAGAATTCCTTCGCGAACCGATTGCGACAGCGCATTAACTGGTGGACTGTTCACAACAATTAAGCCAACGTTTTCCTTCAGTTGGTAACTCACAACTTCCGACATAATAATTCCTTATTCTTTATAAATATTAAATGGTATTAGTCAACCCGTTCCAGAATTGCGGCCAATCCTTGACCGATACCAATACACAGACTTATGGCAGCATAGCGCCCACCGCTTCGTTCCAGCTGTCGCATTGCTGTAAGGGCTATCCGCGCACCAGACGCGCCAAGTGGATGCCCCACAGCGATAGCACCTCCATTTGGATTAACGCGTGAATCGATAAAGTCCAGTTCCAAAAGCTTGAGGCAGCCTAGCACCTGAGACGCGAAGGCCTCATTTATTTCAATAATGTCCATATCAGCAAGCTGCAGCCCCGTTCGACGCAGCACTTTCTGAATCGCAAAGACCGGACCAAAGCCCATCACCCTGGGCTCGACACCCGCGACCGCGCCGGCCACTATGCGAGCCCTTGGTTTGACCCCATATCGCTCACCCACCTCGCGGCTCCCCACAATCAATGCGGCAGCTCCATCATTGATACCTGAGGCATTCCCTGCTGTGACGACACCGTTGTCGAACAGCGATCGTAGGCCGGATAATGACTCGAGAGTAGTTTGGGGCCGAGGATGCTCGTCTGCCGATACTGTAAGTGACGGCTTTTTTCTTCCCTGGGGCACTTCAATGGCAACTATTTCCTTTTCAAAGAAACCATCTGAGCGCGCGGCTTCGTATTTCGCCTGAGAAGCGGCAGCAAACCGGTCACTGTCATCTCTAGAAATATTGACGTCCGACGCGATGTTGTCTGCTGTCTCCGGCATCGTGTCATTACCAAACCCCGCAGCAAAAGCAGGATTGGTAAATCGAGCACCTAAGGTACTGTCCGCCAGTGATTGTCCTCGGTCATAAGGGCCATGCGCTTTGGATAGCACCAATGGAGCCCGACTCATAGACTCCACTCCGCCAGCCACGAACAAGTCGCCTTCACCGACTTTCACCGAATTCGCAGCATGTAGCGTCGCCGCCAGGCCGGACGCACACAATCGGTTCACCGTAAGTCCGCCAACCTCAACTGGCATCCCCGCCAGTAGCGACGCGAAGCGTCCGACATTTCGGCAATCTTCTCCGGCCTGATTTGTATTGCCGGCTATGACATCCTCAAAGGCATCTTTCGGGAAGTCATTTTTTTCTACAACCGTTCTGATGACATGAGCAAGCAGATCATCTGGCCTAACTGGAGCCAAGGCACCGGCGTGACGCCCAAAAGAAGTTCTGATTCCGTCGTATATAAACGCATCAATCAAGGTAGTTTCAGACATCTTATACCCTTGCAAATATTCAAGTGAAGGTGGTGGGACCAAAGACTTAGGGCGAGGCAACCGAGCTAAGTTTGTTTACAGCAGACCAAGCTAGCTTTGGCGCAAATCTTTTCCGACTGGTCAGGATCCACACATGCTGACCTAAATTGTTGTCTCAATAGTGATGCCATTTCATTCTAACATAGGCGCGAAGGCCCGCAAATCGAGGCCAAAGTCGCATAAAACCAATGGCTGTGGTAGCTTAAGCTCACCGGAATACGGGGACCTATATGATCAGGGATCAGGAAACAATTAAGCAGCTTGTCGATCTGATTGAACGTTTTGTCAGAGATAGGCTTGTGCCGAATGAAGAGCGCTTGGCTACCGAAGGCAAACTGGCTGATGACATTTTGGAAGAAATGAAGGCACTGGGCTTGTTCGGTCTGACCATCCCGGAAGAATACGGCGGACTCGGCCTAACTATGGAAGAAGAAATCCTGGTTTCCATTGCCTTAGGACGGACCTCTCCCGCTTTCCGCTCAATAATGGGCACTAACAATGGCATCGGTTCTGCTGCTGTGGTGTTTAACGGGACCGAAGAGCAAAAGCTGAAGTACTTGCCAAAATACGCCTCTGGAGAATGGATCTCCTGTTTTTGTCTGACTGAGCCGGAAGCAGGTTCAGATGCCGCCTCGCTGAAGACCACTGCAGTAATGGATGGAGACCATTACATTATAAACGGAACCAAACGCTACATCACCAACGCTAAGGTCGCGCACACTTTCAACGTTATGGCGCGAACCGATACCAACAATAAAGGCGCGAGAGGAATCTCATCGTTTATCGTTGAACGAGACACTCCGGGGATTACTCTTGGCTCGGTGGATAAGAAAATGGGGCAGGCTGGCTCAATGACCTGCGACGTGATTTTCGAAGACTGCAGAGTTCCCGCCACGAATCTGATAGGCGAAGAAGGCGAAGGCTTCATTACGGCGATGAAAGTCCTGGACAGAGGCCGCCTTCATATTTCCGGCGTAAGTGTAGGCGTCGCTGAAAGATTGATCCACGATTCTCTTGAATACGCTCTGCAGCGAAAACAGTTCGGAAAACCAATAGCCGAACAACAGCTAATCCAGGGCATGCTTGCTGATTCACAGACCGAGACTTATGCCGCGAAGTGTATGATCCTCGAAACGGCTCGGAAGCGCGACAGCGGTGACAATGTGAGCACAGAATCATCAGCTTGCAAACTTTTCGCCACCGAAATGGTTGGCCGCGTAGCCGACCGTGCTGTGCAAATTCATGGCGGCGCGGGATATATGTCTGAATATGCGGTTGAAAGATTTTACAGAGATGTTCGCTTGTTCAGGCTTTACGAGGGAACCAGTCAAATCCAGCAAATAATCATCGCTAGGAATATGATGCGGGATTTTTCATAAAATCAACTTTACCTGCATACCGTCAGCTGTTCGACCAAAGAGCTCACTTAGATTGTCCCAGGTGCTGCCCACCACACTCAAAGCAGCCGAAGAGCCGAATGAAGTGCCTGGCTATTTCAGGCTCCGCAAACGACGCATATTCACACGCGACTTTGAGCGCACTCTTGCATCTTGTCATGTTAGGAGTGGATAAGTGTTTTTGCCAACGGGCAGCAAATGAAAAAAAGTACCGATCTCTAATTGCCTCGCAGTAGGTTAGCAGGAGCATACTGATCTGTTAGTTGCCTGCGACTCATATTCCAATCAACGCGGGTCGACAGTCGTGAAGGATAGCTAAGTATAGGTATTCCGTACTTTTCCAGCCGATCCGCAAACGCTTGCGCCTTTGCGACGAGTTGGTTGCGGGGGGGTAGCGGCTCCAACTGCGTTATGATTATTCGGTTTCCCGTAGTGGGTAACTTAAAATTAAAAAACTCACCGAATGCCCGCTGATAGGTTACAGACTCATGATCGTAAAGCCGACTAGTTGAGAATGTGTTGGCCACCAGTACCGACTCCGGTTGCATGATGTTCCTCACTTCGTCGAGAAATTCCCGGGTCAGCATATGCTCCGGGATGTAATCACCACTGAAAGCATCCAACACTATATAATCATACTTTTCGCGCCTTATCCCCGCCCTTTTAATAAATGGCCGACCATCTTCAACTAGCACCTTCATATTTTCGGTTTCTTCAAAAAAGAAAAACTTTTTTGCAACACTGAGCACAGCCTCATCGATCTCAACGACGTCAATTTGAGCGTCAGGAAACAGCTCTGAAAAAGTTAGAGGAATGGAACCGCCCCCTAGCCCGACCACCAAAATGCGTTTAGGACGGTCATTTAGCAACAGACCCGCAAAACTCATACGGGTATAATCGAAAACAAGACGCTGCTTATCATTGACCAAAATACAAGTCTGATTGCGATCTCCGCGATGAACATTAAACAAAAGACAACGTCTATTCCCAACTTCAGTCACAGTGATATCTCGATATTTAGAGCGCTCTTGGTGGATCGTTTCCGCCGTAACAGAACCTGGAGGCAAGCTGCAAAAGACCGCAGTCATTGCCGTCGCAAACAGCGCCCTTTTACGCATGATTCACCGCCTCAACCTGCCTTTTCGCCCTGCTGTTTGCATAATAATGCGCTGAAAGAATTCCCAGGCCCGCGAACAAGAGGGTTATGATAGCCCCCCATAATATTTGATTGACCTCGAACCAAAGCACGAAATAGAAACTTGTCCCCAGCGTTCCAGCAGCGCTCCCTAGGGTAGAAATGAAGTAGAGCAACCCCGCCATTTGCCCACTGTGCGCTTCATTCTGCACCATAAGTCGAACTGCATACGGCGAAATCATTCCTAGGATACTCGTTGGAAGAAAGAACAAGAATATGGAGGCAAAAAGAGAGCCGTAGCGAGGATCTTCCACAGCCATAAAAATTGGCTCCATAATCGCATCTGACAAAACAATAATTGGAGTGGAAAAAATCGCTGCCCCGATAAAAAACGCGGCAAATGTTATCGCACTGGGTTTGCGCGCTGACAGTTTTCCGCCCCACAAATAGCCCAGTGCTAGCGCTAGCATGAAGATCGTTATAATGCTGCCCCAAACCGAGAGACTGCCTCCGAAATAAGGCGAGAGGATACGCGCGCCCAACATTTCCACTGTCATAATGCAAAAGCCGCTGGCGAACGCCATTCCTGCAACAATGGCGCGAGATACGGTAGGTGTAGAGTTGTCGTTCACGATAGCCCGTCAACCAAAATTAGTGGGGGATAAAACGAAATCTGAAGGTTACAGTACCACCAAGCCGAGACGATTACGAAGACTTCGGTCGAATCAGTCTTGCCTTGCACCAAGATGTCGCCCACCATCGAGCGCGATTACCTGGCCAGTC
>DORE01000127.1 GCA_003514305.1 Gammaproteobacteria bacterium
ATCCCAATTGTCACGGAACCGCGAGCCAAAAATCAAAGGCACGTCATCGGTGTGGCCTGATACGGTTATCTTGCCATTACCTTCAGCATTGACGCCGGCGATGTTAGCCATAATTTCCTTTGCCGAGTTTGTAAGATCAGCTGACCCTGAAGGGAAGGCGCCACCAGCACCCACAGTGATAATCACCTTATCTTCCTCACGCTCAACTGCCACAAGTCCTTCTCCAATCTCCTGGCGAAGCGCAACCTTCAGCTCATCCTCGGCAATCTTGGCCTTTTCATTCTTGTTCTGCTGTTCGGACGCGGCATCCTGCGTTGCCTGATCGGCGGCGGTAAGAGCCTCAAGAGCGGCACTCGCATCGGCCATCAGTTGGCCCAATTCTTCATTTAGCCCACCAATAAGCACTTCCTGATCAGTTTTGCCGTTGGCGTCCTGCGCCTTTTCAATGGCGTTCATTGTCTGCCTTAGCAATTGTGGCAGATCCTTTTGCTCTGACTCGGCTGCGGTGAAGTTGACAACAACAGTCTCACCAAGTGTCTCCACTTCGATCTCGCCGCGTGCAATGGCGTCCTCAAGTGCGCGCACAATGTCATCTGCTGCTTCACTTTCGCCGCCCTCGTCGTCCTTTTCCTTCTGCTTCAACTCCAGGTCAGGCTGTGCTGTGCTAGTCGTCTGCTGCGTCATGTCCGTTGAGATTGACGGGTTTGGCGAAGGACTGAAATTCAACGACAGGATCGTTGTTCCTTTGGGCTGTTCAACAATCGGTACCACACGCTGAACACCAAAGGCATTTTTTAGCGATCCCGAAATCTGTTTGAATTTTGGCACGTTGAATTCGGCAAATGAGAGTATCAAAACAAAGAACGCCATCAAAAGGGTTGCCATGTCGGCGAAAGTCGCCATCCAAGCTGGCGCGCCTACAGGGGGACATTTTTTGCATTCGGGGCAGCCTTCTTCAAATTCTACTACCTCTTCTTCTTCTTCACCATCAACTTCTTTGGCATCAGCCATTTTCTATCTCCAGCAAAATCCTCAACATCTGTTCTAGCTTAAGCGTCAGCCATTTGGGCTTGAAGCTTTGGTGGCAGGCTGGAAAGCATAATATCTTGAATGTTTCGGGGTGACTCGCCCCGAGCAATGTTACGCAGACCCTCAACAACCATCTCGCGATAGACAACCTCATAGGTGGTATAACCTTCGAGCTTGAGAACCATCGGTGCGAAAACAATGTTAGCTATGAAGGCTCCATAGAGCGTTGTTAACAGTGCCACCGCCATGGCCGGCCCAATCGCTTTTGGATCGGCCATGTTACCCAGCATCAGAACGAGTCCGATTAAAGTGCCGATCATTCCCATCGCCGGGGCCAGGTCAACCCAGGCCTTAACGATTGTTTGATTGGCCTCATGGCGTGATTTCATGGATTTGATCTCCATGGTTAGCTGGCTAGCAAGTTTGTTTTCGTCAGCACCATCGACCAGCATCTGAAGACCCTTTTCAAAAAATGGGTCCGGTACTTCCTGGCCTTCGAGCGCCATCATTCCGTCTTTGCGGGCGATGCCGGCAAGATCAGTCATTCGCTCAACCATATCTGGAAGTTGTTTTACTGGTGGAAAAAAAGCCTTGCCCATGGCACCAAAGCTGCCGAGAAATGCTGGCAGGGGACAATTATACATTACAGCAAAGAACGTGCCACCGCCAACAATCGCCAGCGAAGGTGGATCGATAAACGGTGACACACCACCACCCAATATCATCGCAAGCACGATCATTCCGACGGCTCCGATAAAGCCAAGAACTGATGCAATATCCATTTGTTGTCTCACCCTTTCAAAAAGCAGAATGCCCAGCAAACTAGCAATATCCGTACCAAATAGGCTCAATAGCGCCCTTAGGTTTCGAATTAAACCAGATCAACGTAATTAATTGTTGCGGTTTTATGGAATATGATCAAGACCGCAGCGAGTAAACGGCACGATTCTCGCATGGACAAATACACAATAAATAGCGTTCACGTGACGCCGCTGACTGTATATATTACGTTGCAGTTGATAGGGAGTCTCATAATGAGGATTTTGGTTCGATATCTGCTGGCCGTTTTATTGATGCTCTCTGTCGCATCGCCAGCCCAGACGTCTGAATATATTGCCCGCGACTACGTTGTCATTGATTTAAAATTTGGGATCGAATGGCTGCGATGCACTGTTGGCCAGGTTTGGGATGGAACAGGTTGCACTGGGAAACTAGTCAAATTGAACCAGGAAGAAATTACCAACGCAATATCACAGGCAAACGAACAGTTAGGAGGTAAGTGGCGGTTACCAACGTTGGAAGAGTTGGAGGGTTTAGTCTGCCATGAATGTGAGCGCCCGAAGATCAGCAAGAAATATTTTCCACAAACCTCGTCTGAGGCTTATTGGACTAGCGAAGTCAACCGCTTTGCCAAGCGTCATATGTGGTCAGTGAATTTCTTTACCGGCCATACTTATGGGCGGTTTTTTCCCTATCAGCGGCTAGCTGTGCGGCTGGTACGCGATCGGCGCTGACGGTGACTCGGCGCTCCCTCAGCCAGGCACCTAGCTTTACCAAAAACAAAATGCCTCCAGCAATCCAGATCGCACTGGCAGCGCGTTCCGGGGTCACCACCCGCAGAAACTGAGCACTATCGTCAATGACGAGAGAAAAAATACCAAGCATGATCGCAAAAGCGATGAAGGAACGGATGATCTGA
>DORE01000175.1:0-159 GCA_003514305.1 Gammaproteobacteria bacterium
GTCCTATTTCTGTATTGCGTCTTGATGAGCTCGATCCCTACGTAACAGGAAATAAGGGATTTAAGCTCAAACACAACTTGTTGCGACTTCAGCTGCACGATCGCACTCGCCTGCTGACTTTCGGTGGTGCGTACTCCAATCATCTGGTTGCGGTTGCGG
>DORE01000175.1:467-7923 GCA_003514305.1 Gammaproteobacteria bacterium
GGTTGCGGTTGCGGCTGCAGGCCAGCGTTTGGGAATCGAAACTATCGGTGTAGTTAGAGGCGAGCTTAACGAGCCACTAAATCCAAGACTGGCATTCGCCTCGAATTGTGGAATGAAACTGGTAGCAATGACCCGAGCGGATTACCGGCGCAAGGAATCCGACCTTATTTTGGAAACGCTCCGCGGTCAGCACGGTGATTTCTATCTAATTCCAGAAGGAGGGAGCAATGCGCTTGGAGTTCGAGGCTGTGAGGAGATCGCAGATTTTCTTGACTGGAGGACCCCTGCCAAAAAGCGTGTTGTAGCTCTGGCGTGTGGTACCGGCTCGACGATGGCTGGAGTGATTAGGGGGCTGGCCGCCAAAAATACTTCAGGCATTGAAGTGATCGGCATTTCGTCGATCAATGCGCCGGGCGCTGTGGCAAAAGCGGTGTCTTCGTGGCTGAAGCAAGATAACGAGCCCAGTGGCGTCAAATGGCGCGTGGTTGATGACTGCCATTTTGGTGGTTATGCGAAATCTAGCTTAGAGCTCACCGACTTTATCTCTAATTTTGCAGATAGTCATGATATTCAGCTGGAGCCGGTGTATACCGGTAAGTTATTTTGGTGGCTCAACCGAGAAATTCAGTCAGGGCAACTAAAAGAGGGCACAGAAGTTATATTGATTCACTCGGGTGGGCTATTCCCCGCATGCGGACATAAAGAGAAGGAGGTCGCAATTGATCGCTTTGTTTGAAATGACAGCGAGAATTCTCGTACTCTTGGTGAGGCGCAAGGCAGCGTTCTGGGCGACTCCGTGAACGTGATATACTCGTTGAGTCTTAGAGGGGCGTATGAAAGCTATGAGCGAGTTTAACAGGATTGCCATCGTAGGGCGGCCCGGCCATAGGGGTGTCGCCGAAACTTGCACACGACTTATGCGGTTCCTTTCAGACCAGAAAGTGAGGGTCGTAATGGATTCGACGACGGCCGAATTAGCGGATTCTGCTGGGCCTGAAATTGTTGATAGAGAGGCATTGTCGGCGAATTGCGACCTGGTTATCGTCGTGGGCGGCGACGGCAGTATGCTTAAGATAGCCAAGTTCGTCGTGCCGGATGATGTCCCGGTGATAGGAATTAATCGAGGCAAACTTGGTTTTCTTACCGATGTGCTGCCCGATGAGCTGGAGGAGCAGTTATCTGCAGTTCTGGCCGGCGACTATACGGTGGAAAAACGCTTTTTGCTCGATGTAGCCGTCATTAAAAACGGTCAGCGTCATGCCCTCGCGTCTGCCTTGAACGATGTCGTTCTTCACCCAGGGCAGGCCGCTCAGATGATCGAATTTGAACTGTTTGTCGGGGACCGTTTTGTCTATTCACAGGAATCTGATGGCTTGATTGCAGCCACGCCTACAGGCTCAACCGCTTATGCCTTGTCGGCAGGTGGTCCCATAATGCATCCTGATTTAAATGCGATTGTGTTGGTGCCCATGCACCCTCATTCTCTCAGTTCACGTCCCGTGGTGGTCGATGGCCAGAGTGAAATAAAGTTAGTCGTAGCGAGGCGCGCGTCACATTGCCCACTAATAAGTTGTGATGGCGAAGTATGTCATACAGCACAAGCGGGCGAAGGGATAATTATCACGAAAAAACGATCTCCACTACTGCTGATTCATCCACTTAACCATACTTTTTACCAGGCTTGTCGGAGCAAGCTGGGTTGGGGCAGCAGGCTGGCAAACTCAGATGATTAGGGCCGTGAGCGTTGATATCACGCTCGATCTTTCGCAGTTTAGCCAACAGCTGACTTTAGCGGGAATCTCTCATCGCGTTGTTGAAGAGTCGGGGCAGCAAGCAATTTGGGTGTACTCAAATAACGATGTGCAAGTTGTTAAACTGCAGTTGGCGCATTGGCTTAAATCTTCGCTTCGTCAGACCAACGCGGGCGGATCAACCCCCAACCCTTCAGTCTTCTCGGCTGCAGAGCCGGGTAAGCTATGGCAAAAAGGCAATTTTGCCTACCAGGAATTTTGGCGCTGTCCACTGACTTGGTTGCTTGTCATCACTTGCATTGGGGTTGCATTAGTCAGCGGCATGGGGAGCAACACGAGTAGCGTACGATATCTGTTTTATCCGTTGCTGGCTGACGCCAGTATATTTGGGCTTCTGGCGGAGATTGATTCCTTTAGCATTGCATTGAGAACTTTGACGCCGATGTTGCTTCACTTCAGCGAGCTTCATTTGATATTTAATCTGTTATGGCTTTGGTACTTTGGTCGACAGCTAGAAAATAAGATTGCATGGTGGAAATTTGCTTTGCTGATTACTGTCACTGCGTTTGTAGGGAACACCGCTCAATATTGGCAATTAGGCTACAACAACTTTGGCGGAATGTCTGGAGTGATTTATGGTCTTATGGGTTTTGTGTGGACGCTCTCTAAGGGACTGCCTTTTTCGGGCTTTTTTATCTCGACAAGAATGTTTATCGCGTTTGTAGTGGGTCTCGTTTTTATGGAGCTCTTCGCTTCTTCTTCAATTGCCACTGCCGCTCACGTTGGTGGCTTACTCTCTGGACTCGTGGTCGGCGTAATCTTTGCGGCTTACTATCGATTTGTACGAAACGTCGACCTGCTAGGCAGGCCAATTTCTGAGGGAGATAATGATCGTGACTCTTGAGAAAACTTTGCTGGACTATCTTGAATCACCGCCGGGTACGATGGAAAAGCTCATCGACAGAATTTCTCCGGAAATCTACGAGAGGCTTAAAGATGTAATTGCTCTTGGTCGCTGGAATGAGCAAGAGCGATTGAGCAAAGAACAGCTTGGCCAGTGCATGCAATTGCTCATTCTCTATGAGGCCCAACATCTTGAAAGCCACGAACGAACTGGAACTCCGCTTCAAGCCGATTGTGATGGCGACTATTCAGATTCAGAAGCGATTACGATTATGCAAGCTCCTCGGGGGGATAAACATTGAACGTGATTGGCAGCGGTGTTGTTCGAAAAATGCGAAACAGGCTTCATAATCCTGTGAGCTACGCCGCTAAGATAGGCAAAAAGGAAATCGCGCTAAATCCGCTCTTGGGAGAGAAAGTCCAGCTAAACTTTAGTGGTAACATCTTCTGTATTAACTGTGGTCGAAAAACCAAAAAAAGTTTTAATCAAGGGTATTGCTATCCTTGTTTTCAAAGTTTGCAACAGTGGTTTACTTGTTTGATACACCCTGAAAAATGCAGATGTAAAGATGGTGACTGCATGCAGAGCCATATCGTCTATTTGGCAAACTCATCGGGCCTCAAGGTTGGGATAACAAGAATGACGCAGGTTCCTACTCGTTGGATAGATCAAGGCGCTACTCAGGCATTGGCTATCATGCGAGTGCGCAGTAGGCTGCAGTCTGGTGAACTTGAGATGGCGTTCAAGCAGCACGT
This sequence comes from Gammaproteobacteria bacterium, assembly GCA_003514305.1. Taxonomy (GTDB): domain Bacteria; phylum Pseudomonadota; class Gammaproteobacteria; order Pseudomonadales; family Pseudohongiellaceae; genus UBA9145. The sequence continues at coordinate 3,878 of DORE01000175.1, forward strand.
CGCGGACAAAACAAACTGGCGCGAAATGCTGAAAGGAACAGCATCTGAGCTTGATATGGCTTGTGAGCGGGACAGGCTGCTCGCCGATTGTGAGGAAGACATCACGCAGCTCACAGAGAGATTCGGGTTTTTCGCAATCAGTATTTTAAAGGGGGTTGATCCGGTCAGCATATGCTATCCGGTAGGAAGTTACCCTGAGAAGATAAATTCTCTAAGTTTTGACAAAGAGCCGGTCGTATCTGGAATCCTTCAAGGCATCAAAGGACAATATCTGATTTTAGATTCCGGCGTGATAAATCTACGTCGCTTTTCTGGCTACGAGGTGGAATTTAAGGCCTAAGGCTTGCTCTAGCTGTAAAGCAAATTCGACTGAGCCGTGGAAGGGAAATCATGAGAGATGATGACGCTAGAACAGTCTTCCTGAAAGATTATCAGGCGCCAGAATTTGGCATTGACACCACCGAATTGCATTTCGACTTGTTCGAGGATTTTGCAATCGTTGAATCTACGCTCAGCATGCGCAGGTCATTATCGTCGCAGGAGTTGAGCCTGCACGGCAGGAACATCCAACTTGAAGAGTTGAGGCTAAACGGAACAATTCTGACAAAAAATCAGTATGTCTTGACAGATGAGCATCTTAAAATTCCTGCATTGAATACAATCCTTGAAGAAAAAGCGGAGACGTTCACGCTATTCTGCCGCACTCGGATTGAACCGCAAAGTAACACCGCGCTTGAAGGTTTATACAAATCAGGCCGTATGTTTTGCACACAATGCGAAGCAGAAGGGTTCAGGCGAATTACCTACTATCTTGACCGTCCGGATGTCATGAGTCGTTTCTCTACGACGATTGTTGCAGATGCTAGGCTATATCCTACGCTGCTATCGAATGGAAATTGTGTTTCTAGCGGGACTCTAGAGCGCGACCCTACCCGCCATTGGGTAAAATGGGAAGACCCATTTAAGAAGCCAAGTTACTTATTTGCACTGGTTGCTGGTTCTCTAGAGCATATCAATGACAAATTCAAAACAAGCAGTGGTCGTGAGGTTGTTCTGCAGATCTACGTGGAGCGAAAAGACCTTGACAAAGTTGATCATGCCATGGCTTCGCTGAAACGGGCCATGCGATGGGACGAGCAAGTTTATGGTCGTGAATATGATTTAGATGTCTTCATGATTGTTGCCGTTGACGATTTTAATATGGGGGCAATGGAGAACAAAGGGTTGAATATTTTCAATACCTCCTGTGTTCTTGCTAATCCGTTAACCCAATCTGATCAGGCATTTCAGCGCGTAGAGGCGGTGGTGGCTCATGAATATTTTCACAACTGGTCGGGAAACCGAGTGACCTGCAGAGATTGGTTTCAATTAAGCCTTAAAGAAGGGTTTACCGTATTCAGAGATTCCGAGTTTTCTGCTGACATGGGCTCCCGCCCCGTAAAGCGCGTGGAGGATGTCTCATTTTTAAGGACTGTGCAGTTTGCCGAAGACGCAGGGCCGATGGCACATTCTGTGAGACCGGATTCTTACATGGAAATATCCAATTTTTATACGGTCACTATATACGAAAAGGGTGCTGAAGTTGTTCGCATGATTCGCCTGCTTGTTGGTGAAGAAGGTTTTAGAAGAGGTAGTGATTTGTACTTTGAGCGCCATGACGGTCAGGCTGTAACGACGGAAGACTTCGTTCTGGCGATGGAAGAGGCCTCAAGCACGGATTTGGAACAATTTCGACGCTGGTATTCTCAGGCAGGTACACCGGTATTAATTATTAGTGGTGAATATTCACAGCCCAATAAGACCTTTACTCTGAGGGTGAAGCAATTCTGTCCGGCTACGCCTGGACAACCTGAAAAACAACCCTTTCATATTCCGTTGCGTGTTGGTCTGCTTGATCGACGTGGCAAACCAATTGTGTTGTCAGGTACAGGACTTTCTGGAGATAAGACCGACGAGGTATTGCACATCACTGATTCAGATCAGCAATTCATTTTCACGAAAGTTGAGAGCGAGCCTGTGCCCTCCCTGTTGAGGGGATTCTCAGCACCAGTTCGTTTAAATTATGACTATTCTCAGGAATCTCTGGCATTGCTCATCTCTCATGATGAAGATGGCTTTAATCGTTGGAATGCTGCTCAAATGCTTGCGATTCAGGTACTGGAATCACTCCAATCAGGTAAATCAGTCGCTGAATCAAGCCAGTGTTTGCTCGATGCCTTTCAGGCCATTCTGACTTCTGCTTTGGCAGATGAGAATCTTGATCGTTCAATGCTGGCGCACCTACTGACCTTGCCTAAGGTTGGCACGCTGATCGAGCAGGCTAAAGTGGCTAATGTTGGGGCAATATATAATGCCCGGGAGTCACTTTTGGCTTTCATCTCTACAAAGTTTGCTGATGAATTTGCTGAGCTGTTTCGCAGAATCCCAGCTACTTCAGTTTACCGAGCTGACGCAGAGTCCATTGCAAATCGTGCTTTGCGAAACCTCAGTCTAAGTTATCTACTTCGAGGGAATGAGATACGTTGGGCCAAGGTGGTTTTCCAACAATTTCAATTTGCGAATAATATGACTGATCAGCTTGCCGCGTTACGAATGTTGGTTGAGGGTAAACATACTGTATCCGAGGAGCTTGCGAATCAGGCTTTAAAGGATTTTTATGATCAGTGGCGCGATGAACCACTGGTCGTTGATCAATGGCTAAGCGTTCAAGCTGTGGTGCAGAAGCCAGAAGCCCTGAGTTCGGTAAAGGCGTTGATCACACACCCTGCCTTCGAGTTAAAAAATCCAAACAAAGCGCGTGCTTTGATTGGTGCTTTCTGCGGTCAAAACCACCTAGGTTTTCATAATGTCTCTGGGGCGGGGTACGAATTTTTGGCCGATCAAGTTATTGCACTGGACAGTATTAATCCTCAAGTTGCCGCACGATTGCTGACCCCACTTACACGCTGGAAGAAGTTCGATGCGAGCCACCAAAGATTGATGCAAGCTCAATTGTTGAGAATAAAATCAATCTCAAGCCTGTCAAAGGATGTCTATGAGGTGGTGGAGAAAAGCACTTTCAATATATAAGGGTAATTTCTTCCTAAGAAACATGACCCTTTAGAAAAGAGTAGCTTTGGGGACCTGATGCAACAAGTAATTTGGCTGGACAGGGAAGCACTTGCTGTTGAATTTACGGTCTCCCCAAAAATACGTTTCGCCTATCTCTATGTCTGCGCCGATTCCTCAATATTAGTAGCAGGAATGAGCTTCGCTCGTTCTGCTGCTTGCTGAAAGCTGTCTATTTCATCAAAGCTTAAATATCGATATATCTCGGCCTTCATAGTGTCGATCGAAGACATATATTCCATGTATTCATCCATCGTAGGAATTTTTCCAAGTGCCGAGCTGACGGCTGCGAGCTCTGCGGATGCCAGATAGACGTTTGCCCCCTGACCAAGCCGGTTCGGAAAATTCCGAGTAGAAGTAGAAACTACACTTGAATTTGGTGCCACTCTTGCTTGATTGCCCATACAAAGGGAGCATCCGGGCATCTCGGTTCTTGCACCGGAGGTTCCGAAAATGTTGTAGATGCCTTCCTCCGTAAGTTGGTGTTCGTCCATTTTAGTTGGTGGTGCTACCCAGAGCCTCGTTGGTAAATTGCCATCGACTTGCTTTAGCACTTCCGCGGCAGCGCGGAAATTACCAATGTTCAACATGCATGAACCAATAAACACTTCATCTATACGGGTTCCTTCAACTTCAGACAATGGTTTGACGTCATCAGGGTCGTTAGGGCAGGCGAGCAGTGGTTCCTTGATTTGGTTCAGATCGATTTCGATGATCTTGTGATATTCCGCATCTGGGTCAGGTTCCATCAGTTGCGGATTGGCTAGCCAGGCCTCCATGGCCTGCGCGCGTCTTTCCAAAGTTCTCGAATCCTGGTAGCCATTGTCGATCATCCAGCGTAGCAGGGTTATATTGCTTTTGAAGTATTCAACGATAGGCTCTTTATTCAGCCGGATCGTGCATCCACCGGCAGAACGTTCTGCAGAAGCATCAGACAG
>DORE01000238.1:0-1185 GCA_003514305.1 Gammaproteobacteria bacterium
CGAAGTGATCTTTTTCAGCGTTCGCTCTTTACCAAAAACCTGTCCCGAAGACTCGGCATCGTACCGCTCGTCATCGAGCGTCTGCCTTTTTTCTTCGAGTTCGTGGTATTCATTGCGGGTGACATTGATTTCCAGAATGATTTCGTTGGCAATAGCCGACAACCCGCCCAGAAACGCCGGGCCGGTAATGAAGAAGCGGCACTGGGGACAATTTCGAGTCCCAAGGTAGCCACTGGGCACCGGCGCGTACTGTGCTTCAACCTTCCGCTCAACCAGCGCCATGCCACCTTCGTCACACTTGTTGCCGCTCATGGGGCAGATTCCGATACTCATGAACTGGAAGGCTCCAGAGGGCCAATCAGGTGTCAGACACTGATCCATGATGCTTCTGTCTGTGGCGATTAATTCCGGGCGAGCCTCTTCGATTTTTTTCTGAAGGATGAGGTCTTCGTATCGATGGTGGCTCTCCTCAAGCGCCCGTTTTTCAGCCGCCGCCATTTCCATCTTCATTTTGCTGGCTCCTACCCTTGTGTAGTAAATCGTCATCACCAGCGATGAATGACCAACCAGCTTCGAAATCACGGCTATGGGCGCTCTGCCGTCGACAATGTAGGCAGTGATAAGGCTGACTCGGAGAGCATGAGGGGTAAACTGGCTCTTGTAATCCACGCTGTTCTTTTTTTCGATTTTCTCAGCGAGGTCCGCGCCTGGCCTCTGACTATGGAACAACAGAGCAGGCAGAGTTCGTGTAAACGTGGTTGTCGGAAATATAGGCGACACCTTCTCATTACAGGTAATTGACGCCGGATCGCGAAAAAGGAACGCTTGTTTACCACGCCGTTTGAGGATGTCTTTGTGGGTCTTCTGCCGCAGCTTGATTTGCGTCCACGGTGTGAGTTCTTCGATAGGATTGTATTTGGACTGCCACTCCCGAAGCTGGATAATCCAACACGCTAGGTCTTCCGGCATGAAAGGAACTTCGTAGCCGCCCAATTTCTTTCCGGTTTTGTTCGTCGTGATGTAGGCGCTCAACTCACCGTCATTGCCCCCTTTCTGAATAAAGCCCTGATTCCGCTTTCGGGTCGCAAGCTGGCTTGAGTTTTTGATCCAGTGGACCTTCCCATCACGCCATACCGGAACGAATTCATCTCCCTCTCCGCTGTCGAGCCAACAGATTTGCTGTCC
>DORE01000238.1:1579-3399 GCA_003514305.1 Gammaproteobacteria bacterium
CTCTTCAAAATAGCGCTTGCGACCTCGCTTCCGGTCTTTTTTGACCACTCGATAAACGCAGTTTGGGTCGTTCTCATCAATTAACTGTGGATCAACCTCGAACCAGCAGTCTTCGAGGAAGGGATGCAATTGATAGAGATTGCGAAACGACGTTGCCTCTAGCGGAATCAGATGCTGCTTTGCTCGTACAATGGCATCCATGGGCAATGGAGGCTTGTCTGATTCACTGCGCCTGTAACTGGGTAACTGGTCTAGCAAACCCTTGAAAACGGTTCTCAGAGGATTGCGGTAGCCGGGCAGAACTATCAACTCACCGTTATCGTCCTCGTCAGAGCAATAAGTCTCCAAAATCCACTCGAAAAAAGCGGAACAGGCGTTATGCCGTGATTTTTTTACAGTATCTGCGGTGGCATTTATGAAGTTTTCGTACGCTCGCTCATTAAACGGGATATCCCTTGACAGCATGGCTCCCGGATCGTCAACCAAGCCCAACTTGTCCACGTAAAATCTAAGTAATGCTCTCAAATGTGAGTATTTGTTGGATTGGCCTGTACCAGCCTCTACATAACACTGAATGGCTTTCCAAAACTCGGGGTATTTGCTGGTCAGTTCTCGATTAATGGCATTTTCGTTGCCCAGGAAGTGAGGCCAACTTATCCAATCTTCGGCATAAAATTGGTTTGGGGTCGATACCAGCTTCGGGTCTTTTTCGTAGCCTCTGAAGTATTCCACCCCTGATTTAAACCCCAAGCGTTGAGCGGCTTCGGACGCCTCCGCGACAGTGGCGTACCTCTTCACGGGGCGCTCAATGCCAAGGTAGCTGTACCAATCATCCCAATCTTCGGCATAGAAGTCGTTGGGAGATACTGTCAGCTTCGGGTCTTTTTTGTAGCCCTTCTGGTATTCCCTAATTGATTTGAATCCCAGGCGCTGAGCGGCTTCGGACGCCTCGGCGAGCGTCGCGTACTTTTCTATGGGGCGCTCATTGCCAAGAAAACTGTACCAATCAGCCCAATGTTTGCCATAGATTTCGTCGGGATGGGATGGCAGCTTCGGGTCTTGTTTGTAGCCCTCTTTGTATTCTGTGGACGTTTTGAATCCTAAGCGCTGAGCGGCTTCGGACGCCTCGGCGAGCGTCGCGTACTTGCCGTCGGGGCGTTCAGTGCCAAGGAAGCTGTACCAGTTACTCCAATCTTCGGCATAGAATTGATCGGGAGAAGCTGGCAGCTTCGGGTCTTTTTGGTAGTCCTCATAGTATTCCGCCTGTGTTTTTAGCCCCAAGCGTTGAGCGGCTTCGGACGCCTCGGCGACAGTGGCGTACTTCTCACTGGGGCGTTCAGTGCCAAGGAAGCTATACCAATCATCCCAATCTTCGGCATAGAAAACTGCGGGTTGTGATGGCAGCTTCGGGTCTTGTTGGTAGTCCTCAAAGTATTCCGTCTGTGTTTTGAACCCCAGGCGCTGAGCGGCTTCGGACGCCTCGGCAAGCGCCGCGTACCTCTCGGGGCGCTCAACGCCAAGGAAGGTATACCAATCATCCCAATCTCCGGCATAACTTCGGTGGGGATTCGATGGCAGCTTCGGGTCTTTTTGGTAGTCATCAAAGTATTCGGTGCGTGTTTTGAAGCCCAATCGCTGAGCGGCTTCGGACGCCTCGGCGAGCGTCGCGTACTTTTCTATGGGGCGCTCATTGCGAAGGAAGTTGGGCCAATCAGCCCAATCTTCGGCATAGTGTTTGTCGGGAGCTGCTGGCAGCTTCGGGTCTTTTTTGTAGCCCTTGTTGTATTCATCTCTTATTTTGAAGCCCAATCGCTGAGCGG
>DORE01000238.1:3721-25928 GCA_003514305.1 Gammaproteobacteria bacterium
GCGTACTTTTCTATGGGGCGCTCAGTGCCAAGGAAGCTATACCAATCACCCCAATCTCCGGCATAGAATTGGTCGGGATTTGCTGGCAGCTTCGGATCGTTTCGGTAGCTCTTCTTGTATTCCGGCTGCGTTTTGAATCCCAAGCGCTGAGCGGCTTCTGAGGCTTCGGCGAGCGTGGCGTACTTAGTTGTCATGAGTGAGTCCTTTCTTGATTGGAGAAATTAAGCCGTGCTCGGGCGACAATCTGCTCAAATGCGCCCGCATCTGCTTATCAGTGAGTTCGGTGTAGACCTGCTGACTTTCTATCGATTTATGGTGTAGGGCGTTTTTAATGATCAGAGAATCAGCGTTTGCATCAGCCAGAGCTTGCCCATACGAGTGTCGGTGGGCGTGTGCGGTCGTGCCCGCTTCTTTTGAAAAAGGTAAACCAATTCTTTCAACGGCTCTTTTAAGCGATTGGTTATAGCCTTTGATTGAGTGCGGAGCGCCCGATTGCGTCGTGAATGCAAACGGATGTTTACCGTCATCGGGGTATCGCTGGTAGGTCAGGTAAAGCCGCCAAAGGTCGTTAAAGGTTTCACCAGCACTCCTTGGAAACCACCAAACCTGAAGAAAGTGGCGACTTTCATTGTCCTCTTTGGGCGCTTTCCAACCTGCATGCAGCGTATGGGATTTCGAATATTCAAATCGCGGTTGCATCCCATACTTGTTGAGCAACTCTTCGCGCCTGCTGGGGCCGTTTGGACGGGGCCGCCCTTTATCGGGATGAAAAATTTTGACCAGTGCGGTTCCGTCCTCCCACGGCACGACATCTTCTACCCAAAGGTGAAAGCACTCGCTGAGCCTTAGTCCGCCGTAATGCATCAGCATGGTAATGAGCACATTCTTCAGGTCCAGGCGCTCATGAACTACGTCGCTCGTTTCAAAGCCATATCGAGTGAAGCCATTCCACAAGAGGTCGTCAATCCGTCCAGAAGGAAAGCTTTTCTTACCCTCATTGCCGTTAGAACGCGACACCTTCCTGGGCATGACCTTCCGGAAATAAGAAGGGTCTGGTTTGTTGGCCCAAAGGTGGGAAAGAAAAGCCCGCCGTTTCTTCTGGTAGAAGGCTGCGAGGCCCATCCACTCCTCGTAACGAGTAGGTTTCACCGTTGGGTTTATTTGAAGCTTTTTCTCTTCGTACTGCTCGGAGAGCCAGTCTGTGTATTGTGTTATGAGGCTGATTAGAAAGGCCGCGTCCTTATCGTCGCGTGGTTTCCACCGCAGCCAACTCGGATCGCTACCGTCCTCGCCAATCGTTCCGGTGTAGAGGCTGTTTGAAAATTCTCGAAACAGTTGGTGAGGAGTTCCAAAGCAGTCTTTATTCTGATTCGTGTAATCGATGAGGAGTCGAACCGCAAAAGCGCTCCTGTCTTTCCAGCTCCGCGATTTGTATCGATGAGCGATCAAATAATCCAAATAACTTTTCAGCAAACCATCTTGGGTGACGATCACTGGAAGACTTATCTTCGTCCCCGTGTTGTCTACTTTGATATTTGCCTCTATGCAGACGCTGTTCAGCACGCAATTTCCAATCAGTAAAATGGTATGTTCGTAATTCCACTATATATGCGTTCATGCTCAAAAAAAACCAGATTTCGATTTCTGGCCTAGGTTTTTGATGCTTTTTAGGATATTTTTTCTATTCCACTAACGACCTATTCAGACTCGACTCTACGATTAGGACATTCGAGGGGTCATTGGCGAATTTTTCTCGCTTCTGATCACTCCACTTATCAGCGCCCCTTTGCCAACTCCAGGAAAGCGGCACAATATGATCTGCGTCCAGTTGCCGGGCATCTTGGATGACTTCGTTCGTGAACGGGCTAATCCAGCGCCCGAAGACGACGATGCATTCAGATTCATCTTTGTATCGAACCGGAGTTGTGGATCGCTCTGCCAGCACCTCGTGCCGTGTATTTTGACAATCCCCATCATCATCTGCCCATCCGCTTCCATAGTGGCCACGACTGTAAACCTGAGCATTGATTTGCTCCTGACTTGCTCTGGTTCCCTTGGGCAGTCGACCTCCCGACTGCATACACAACTGGAGATCCGTAAACCCCACGTAGTTTTTCACCGCGTCGTACCATGGACTTTCCGGGCCATGACAGATGCCAGAGCCGGACCTTTTGATTACATCGGCTGCCCCGATCAAGGGCAAAGCCGATAAAACTAAGATCAGTAACCATAGCGGCCGGCGCCCAATCACGAATTTCCTCCTCTTTTCCTTGAATCTGAGCTCTTTTCTTGGGCTTGAGAGTCCTTCCCTGGTGTTTCAGGTTCCCGGATTTCGGCCTTTAATTCGTCATTCCGTCGTTGGCTCGCTTCCAACTGGGTTTCAAGTTGCGTGACTTTTGTTTCAGCACTCCTTTGGGCGGAGCGAGCCTCATCACGCTCTTTCTTTCGCTCTTCCGATTGCGCCGTGATTGACTTCTTTTCTGTCTCAAGCTCTCGCAACACTCCCTGCGCCTCTGACAACTTCTGGCTTAACGTCGAGACTTCAGCCTCCCGGGTTTCCACAAGCGTTGCCCAGCCATCCCGCTGCTTCCGAAGGTCTGATTTGTCGCTCTCTAAGCTCTCATTGGATTTTTTGAGCCCTGCAACTTCGTCCTTCAGGTCGCTATTCTTTTCTTGTTCTTTGTTCAGTTTTTGTTCCGCGATGGCCAGGTCCTTCTCAAACTTTACCAGTTTGTTGCTGAGTTCCTTTCGGTCATCGTTGGTTGATTGAAGCTCTTTTCTGGTGGCTTCTAGTGATTCCTGAAGGCTCCGCAACTGCTCTTCCATCTCATCAAAGGCGGTTGTTGCATCGATCAGTTCCGCCTCTGCGCTTTGTTGTTGCTCTTTGGCCGATTTCATTACGTCAGCCACTCGCCGTTCAGCCGTCTTAACAGCACGGTTGTTCAGATTGAGCGCCAGCGTTCTGACTTGCTCCAGAAAGGTGCTGGTCATTTCGGATAAGGCTTCCTCAACCTCAACAGGCAGATCCTGCACCGGTTCGCTCTCAACAACTTCCTGACTCTGACGGTAATCCTCCCAGACCCTCACCAGCCTCGTCGGGTTGCCACCCCCAATTTCTTTTCTCAATGCAAAGCCTGTAACGCGCCGACCGGCACTCAAAAGCCGCTTGGCCGCCTCGATGATCTGTTCGTCTTCAAATTCAGCAGGGCGCATAGACACCTCGGGACAGTGGAATATAGGGGGAAGTATAGCGTCAAACTCAGAAGAAATAAAGCAATAAACAAACAAACTAATAAACTAACTAACAAATGAAATGGGCAGATCATGATTGGTGGTTAACTCACGCTCCCCAAGGGTTCAGGCATGGGAGAGGGGCGCAGAGACTGTCTTTGAAAGCCCCGTCAAGTCGATCTGGCAGGCAATGCCACGCAGATCGTTGGTAAGACAAAGATCTGGGCTTTAGCGCTCAAAAGGCGGATACAAGTTCACATAAGGAGGGGGCTGAAGCGGCTGTCAAAGGAACTGATAGCTGTAGGCCGTATGTCGGTAGAGAGATTTCTTAGTTTGCAGTGTTGTGGAAGCCACACGAGGGAAGGGTAGCTGGCGATTTCATTCAGGTTGCCGATTGGGGTTAACCTCCTTTCCAGGGGCAACTGTAAAGGCCATGTTTGTATTATTTCTAATTTATGAAGTTATGTTTGTTTCATGACAAAAAAATCACCAAAAAACATGGCCCTAGAAAGAAAAAGGCAACCAGAATGAAAACTCGGCATCTTGGAGACGGTCTGAGGCAACCCAATGACGGGGAGTTTTCCGTTGCCTGACGTTTGGAGGCAACTCAATGACGGAGATCCACAACCAAATGATGTCAGGCCTGGAATCTCGCCGGCAGCACGCTCCCGGAAGTCTCGGACTGCAAAAGGCAACTCAATGACGGCTTGGAGTGTAGGGCGCCTTCAGAGGCAACTTCAAAGAGCCTCATCCGGGGGTCGCCAAATGACGGCGCCGGCGACTTTCGGAGGAATATTCGGCAACCTGATGACGGTCTGGATTCATTAAAGCAACCTGATGACGGTGAAAATCCCCACCACCGGTCGATTTAAAGGCAACCAAATGATGGTCGAACGTACTGCTCCAGTGAATAAGTGCTCTAAAGGCAACCTGATGACGGTATACGGAAGACTTCAGCCGCGAGCGGCAACTCGATGACGGTCAAATCACACGCTGGGGCAACCCCAAGACGGTGGTTTCAGGCTTCACAATAAAAATTCCTGAGTCATTCAACGCGGATAAGCACTTTGATGTCTTAAAAGGCAACCTGATGACGGTCAAAAGTGGAAAATAGGTGCGATGGACACCTGGGCACAGCTCAGTTCGCGCAAAAATCAGCCAGCTTTTGCTTCATCGACTATTCAGAGCCTCATTTGGTTGCCTTCAAACCGTCATCAGGTTGCCTTTGACCCTCCTTTGGTTGCTTCTGGCCTTGAGCCCTTGAAGCTAAACCAGTTGGGTGATATTTGTTCAAACCATCATTTTATCTATATGGGGTTCATCGTGGGTCAAGCAGCTGAAGCCAGTCACCAGCTGGATTTAATTCCGCTGAACGAGAACACCCCAAAACTTCGGGTTGCGAAGGCTAACGCCCTCGTTGAGGCGCAATTCGAGCTGACCAGCCAAGAGCACAAACTTCTTTTGGTTGCCATGGCGCAGATCCGTAAGGATCAGACCCAGTTCCATGAACAGGTTTTTCAGGTTCAGGACCTGGTCGAGCATCTGGAGCTGAATCCGAAAAATGCTTACCGGGATCTTCGCCGGATTTCCAAAGGAATTATGAGTAAGCAAGTCACCATTCGGAACGACGATACCGGCGAGTGGCGCATGTACCAGTGGGTTTCCAAAGCCTACTGCGAGCGAGGGACATTCGGCATCAAGTTCAGCGAAGAGCTCAAACCCTTCCTTATTGGCCTGGTGGGTCGCTTCACTCTCTATGAACTTGGTCGAATTCTTAAGATGAAATCGAATTACGCGATTCGACTCTACGAGCTCTTCCAGCAATATCGCAAGTTCGGCAACCGCGTGGTTGGACTCGATCCCAAATTGGCGACACGTAACGGCTGGGACAATTTTTCCAAGCTGATGGGTTATAACCACGAGACATACGAGCGGTTCGCCAATCTCAATCAGAAGGTACTTCAACCGGCGATCGCCCAAATCGAGCAGTTCACTGAGTTCAAAAAGGTCTACGTAAAGAAAATCAAGCACGGCCGTAAAACGGTTGCCCTAGAATTCGAGTGGAAGACCATCGACACTCTGGAAGATCTGCCTAATCACCCTCTTTATTCGGATCTGAGAGCACTCGGCGTCACCGACGCAACCTGCAGAGAAATCTTCTCTAAGTTCGATGAGGATCGCATTGTGAGAAACCTGGCCCTGGCCAAAGCTCACCATCGGTCTCAAACCTTGAGCAATCCTGCAGGGTGGTTCGTCACTGCAGTAAAAGAAAATTACGCAGATCCGGAATTGCCTCTGGACGCCATTGCTCAGGACCAGGATCCAAAGACCGAGTCTACAAAATCGAAGCCTGAGCATCCGCTGTTTCACGATTGCGCAACTCCAGCAGAATTCCGTAATTTGGTTGCCGCAGAAAAGGAGAGGGGAGAGAAGTTTTCCAGCTACTCTGAATTTTTGAACTACTCGGTCAATCAACAAGTCGAGAGATACCAAGGCTCCAGCACCGAGTGAACATCGGGAAATAAGGCCAGAGGGATGATTAGGGCTGACTTAATCAGCGCAGTTCCAGGGCCGTGCCGCGAAGACTAAGGATTGATAGAAATGACTGACGAGTTCAACTGGAAAAAATTCCAGTTCATTACCGAAGTGCAAACGGCGCTGATTAACAATGCAATTAACCTCAGTCTGGAAAGTAGTGCGAAAGAGCGCCGACACATATTCTCTGCGACGGGCACGCTCATTAATATGGATGACGCCTTTTACGCTGCCGAGCGAATCCCACATAACATGACTGCTCATGAGGCGGCGAGCGAATTCGTTGGATTCGTTTGCGAGAACTTACGCGAGAAAGGGGACACCGTACCCAGCTGGTTCGCTCGTGACTGACCGAAGTGGTTCATGACATTGGTGTGAACCGACCCATCTTGAAATCCAACTGTTTCTCATCAATGTTCCCGATTCCAAATTAAGTTTGACACGCTGGAGAGTGGGAATGACTCTAGCGCTTCGCGTAACCCTCCCCAGAAAGGGTAATATTTTCTGAACCTGTGTCTTAAGGAGTAGTAAGCTTGGATGCGATCGCAACCTCTTCCGCTGTAAGCAGTTTTCTCGAACGCTGGAAAGGCAACTCGGGGAGTGAACGCTCAAACTTCCAATCGTTCATGCGCGATCTTTGCACGCTCCTGGATCTTCCACTGCCAGACCCGGGGGAGGGGGACACCAGTCAGAACTCCTACGTTTTTGAGCGGTTTATCGCCTCTCCGCGAGTCGATGGCAACACTGAAAGCCGATACATCGATTTATACCGTCGAGACTGCTTCGTTTTGGAAGGGAAGCAGACGGGCAAACAACTAGCCTCTCGCAGCCACCAGAATGCCATCAACGCTGCGGTAGCCCAGGCGGAACGGTACATCAGGGGGCTGCCCTTCGAGGAAGTGGAGCACGGCCGTCCTCCATTCATCGTTATTGTCGACGTCGGAAATGCCATCTACACCTATTCGGAATTCACCCGGACGGGCGGAAACTATGTGCCATTTCCAGACCCCAGACATTTTGAGATCCGTCTGGACGACCTGCACAAGCCAGAGATCCAACATCGTCTTCGCCAGCTCTGGCTCGATCCCGACAAGCTTGATCCAAGCAAACACGCAGCCAAGGTCACTCGGGAGGTCAGTACCAAACTGGCAGAGTTGGCAAGATCCCTGGAGCGCAGCGGGTATGACGTTGAAAGGGTGGCCAGCTTCCTTAAACGATGTCTGTTCACGATGTTCGCAGAGGATGTTGAGCTACTGCCGAGAGAATCGTTTCAGAACTTGCTTGTAGACATTAAAGACCGGAATCCCGAGGCATTCCCCCAGGCGGTCAAAGCCTTGTGGGATACCATGAATGCCGGCGGTTACAGCGAACGTCTAATGCAGACCGTAAAACGCTTCAACGGTGGTTTGTTCAAAAACATCGATCCCATTCCGCTGAACGCCAGCCAGATCCAGCTACTCATTGACGCATCGAGAGCGGACTGGCGCTTTGTGGAACCAGCCATTTTTGGGACGCTCCTGGAACGAGCCCTGGATCCCCGAGAACGCCACAAACTCGGCGCCCATTACACGCCCAGAGCCTATGTTGAGCGTCTGGTAATGCCGACCCTGATTGAGCCGCTTCGCGAGCAGTGGGGCGACATCCGAGGAGCTGCGGAAACACTTTTGCGTCAGGGGAAAGACGCTAAGGCGCTTCAGCAGGTCCAGGCCTTCCATTATCAACTTTGCCAAACTCATGTGCTGGATCCGGCCTGCGGCAGTGCCAACTTTCTCTACGTTGCCCTGGAACACATGAAGAGACTCGAAGGGGAGGTCCTGGGCTTTATTTCCGAGCTGACACGAGGCCAGGGTGTCTTGGAGAGCGAGGGGCTGACCGTTGATCCCCACCAATTTCTCGGATTGGAGCTAAATCCCCGGGCGGCCCAGATCGCTGAACTCGTGCTTTGGATTGGCTACCTGCAATGGCACTACCGGCTGAATGACCGCCTGGATCTGCCCGAACCAATTCTGAAGGACTTTAAAAACATTGAGTGTCGGGATGCTCTGATCGAGTACGACAGCCGGGAACCCGAGCTTGATGATAATGGACAACCAGTAACCATCTGGGATGGCATCAGTATGAAGGCCAGCCCAACTACGGGTGAGCTAATCCCCGATGAAACAGGCCGCGCCACTGTGTACCGGTATCACAATCCACGCCGAGCCGAGTGGCCAAAAGCTGACTATATCATCGGAAACCCGCCGTTCATTGGCGCTTCAACGATGCGACGCTCTTTGGGTGATGGATACGTTGACGCTGTGCGCCAGGTCTTCAAAGGCGTGGTTCCGGATTCTGCCGACTTCGTGATGTATTGGTGGCATACAGCGGCCGAAAACGTAAGAAAGGGTAACGCTCAACGATTTGGGTTCATTACCACCAACAGTTTGAAGCAGACCTTTAACCGACGCGTATTAGAGCCGCACTTAAATGATTCAAAGATGCCATTATCGCTGGCTTTTGCGGTACCGGATCATCCATGGGTAGATGGGAATGATGGTGCTGCCGTTCGTATTGCAATGACGGTTGGCGTTCAAGGAACACAACCAGGTTCCTTGAATCGAATTGTTAGTGAGATGAAATCTGAGAGTGAAACACGAAAAGTAGATATAGCGTCAGTTACCGGAAAGATCTTCTCAGATCTCACAATTGGCGCTGATGTGGCTTCAGCGCTACCACTAACTGCAAATTTAGGATTAACATTCCCCGGAATTGAGCCACACGGGAAAGCTTTTGTCGTTTCCCCCGATGAAGCTCGAGAGTTAGGCCTTGGAAAACGTTCTGGACTGGAAAGCCATATTCGCCCCTATCTGAATGGTAGAGATCTAACTGGTAAGCCTCGAAATGCTCTAGTGATCGACTTATTTGGTTTAGAAATCGATGACGTGAAGTTGCGATTTCCAGAAGTCTATCAATGGGTAAAGGAAAGAATAAAACCGGAACGCGATCACAACCCTCGACCTAGCCGCCGTGACAAATGGTGGATATTTGGCGAACCTTGCCCAAAATTTAGGGCCGCTCTTCCGCCGCTGAGCAGATACATTGCAACGGTGAAGACTGCAAAGCACCGAACTTTTCAGTATGTGAGCTCTGACACGCTACCCGACAGCAAACTAATTGCCTGCACTTTAGATCAGCCAGAAATATTGGGGGTTCTCTCCTCCCGGGTTCATACCTGCTGGGCCACTGCTGCAGGAAGTGCGCTTGGGGTCGGCAATGATCCAACGTATGTAAAAACAAAAAGCTTCGAAGCTTTTTCCTTTCCTGCTCTGGACGAAGCAGCAGTGGCTCAAATTGGCAAGCTTGCAACTCGTGTTGATGCACACCGAAAAGACCAACTAACTGAGCATCCTTCACTGACACTAACAGGCATGTACAACGTGCTGGAAAAACTGCGCGCGAGCGAAAAACTCACCGACAAAGAAAAAACCATTCACCAACAGGGCTTAGTTTCCGTACTCCAAGAACTGCATGACGAGTTAGACCATGCTGTTTTTCGGGCCTACGGTTGGTCGGACCTGGCCGAAAAGTTGGTAGGTCGCCCAGGCGCCACAGCGCCGCTTCCAGATAAGCCGGCTGGCCAAGCGGAAGCAGAAGAAGAACTGTTAATGCGCCTGGTCGAGCTCAACAAGCAGCGTGCCGAGGAGGAATCACGGGGCATCGTTCGTTGGCTCCGCCCAGAGTACCAGGCACCCGATGCTGTGCAGACAGAAGTAGATATAGCGCCGAAGGCAGCCGCTGCGAAAACGGAAGCCGTCACCAGCAAAGGCAAAGCAACATTCCCGAAAGCCATTCCCGATCAGCTTAGAGTGCTCCGAGAGGCTTTAGCCGAACGCTCGTACACCACCGAAAGCCTGGCCGAGCTATTCAAACGGAAACCTGTGAAAACGGTTGAGGAAGGTCTGCAATCTCTGGTGGCTGTTGGCGTTGCAGAGTATGAAACGTCGACTGGCACATGGCACACCGTATAAAGCAGCACCCTGAGTTAGAGGTGAAAGCTGAAGTCAGGCCATGTGTATTAACTAAAACAACACACTCGCAATAATATCAAGGTTGGAACACACTAGGGGCTGTTGCCGCGGGTTTTCTGGAATGTCTCCATTGGGGGAGACTTGATAGCTCGTCAGAACGTACTGCGCCATAGCGCGGCGCGATCTTACGGTCAAGCAACCCCGGTCCATACTGTAATCTGCACGAACGAGCTGTTGTTCTTGTTCACTAAGCTCCGGGTTCGGTATCAGGAGTAAATCAACCTGCTGATGCCAGTCATGATCAGCTTCTCCCGTGATCGCATCGCCGGCATTACCCGCCAAAGCAATCGACTCGAACCTTCCCAGATGGAAATCTCGGTAGCTCTGAGTCTCTTCATCAAAGGCTCTGCAATGCCATCTCAGGCCAGAATAGGCGAGGGCATGCGGGTGTACCTTTCGGTCCAGGCCGCTCGGATGGTTCCATGAACGGTACCGGACCGCGATAACCTGGCTTTCCTTGATCGCCTGAACGATTGTCCGGAACACACTCGGTTCTGGCTCAATGTGGGGCCGTGGACCGCAATCCAGCCAGCTTCCTCCGTTAAAAGATCCACCGTGCTCAGCAGGGAACCGCCGGGCGAAGTCGATATACTCACTGATGATGCCCCGCGTGCACTTCGGCGTAAACGTAGTAGTCGGTTTGAAGATCTTGCCGACCGAGTCATACCACATTTGTCCCGGATAGGTTTCCCGGTAATCCTGAATGTATCGGGTGACATTTTCACGCCGGACGTTGAACAAGCGCCCAAGCCGCGAGGCGTTGCAGCCCCCTTCCCAGTTCAGAAGTACTTCCATTGCCCGGTACCGGTCCTGTCTTGAAAACTCCCGGAAATCGCTTTTATTTGCCATGCGCTGGCCCCGGGGAGATAGGAAGCCAATGGTGAACTATACCCAGAGCCAGCATCCGCTCCTGCGTAAACCCTCTTTTGCGAGCTCCGAGGTAATCGCAATGGTCTGAGAGTTGGCCTGGTACCCCCATCCGGCGCAATTGTTCCCATTGAATGTGCTGATTGGTGAAATCGGTTTGACTACCATTAACATTTTCCAAATCCGATACACGGGGAAGGATAATGGTCTGGGCGCCAGACCTGATCGCCATGACAAGTCCAGCAGGGTCGTAATCCATATAGGCAGCCAGGGGGATGTCCATCTCCTCAGACATACGTTTTGCCCATGTCTGGCCCATAGGCCGCGTTGGATCGCCTCTATATACGGCAAGAACGCTTTGGCCCTGGAAATTGAGCAATAACCGGTACAGGGAGTTAAAGGCAGGTAGGTTCTCCACAATTAACAGGTGGTCGCACTCTATGGTGCGGACGAATTCGGTCACCAGTGAAACATGAGAACCCTCTAGCTCGGGGAGGGTGGTACTGTTTACCCTCACAGTGGGCCCAATAGCGCTGACTAGGACCCGCTCCCGATTATCGGTAGACGCGGACAGCTTCTCATCGGTAGCGACCTCGGCCGTCTCCAACCGGTCACCTTCAAAAGCGGACCATGGGGTGGTCCAAGCAATCGACTGGTGAGAGAGCCAGCCTTTCAAGTCCTGCTTTTGCTGCCGGGAAATCGAATAAGCCTTGCCGTTAACGAACCCCAGGCCTCGAGCCGCGAGGCTTTCCAGTGTCTTGTTTCGCGTGAATGTCGTTTCCGGGGATTGGGCAACCTTCAGCGCCTGTTTGATTTCACGGCGTGTTGGTTTCATGAGAAAACCTCAGGGCTCGGAGCCTCGTGCACCTTCCTTTTCACATCCTCAAGGGAAATGCCGACCGGGTACACATACAGGTCAACTAGATCACAAGAACCAGCCAGTGGGTGAGCTGAGGTCGCATGGGTGTAGATACCTACAAAATGAGAGGTATCCTGGCCGCTGGGCAATACCGGATTGCCATCCATATACAGTGCAATCGCATAAAGCCATTCACTTTCGTCCAGATCGGCAATCTCGTTGTCTCGCCCTTCAGAGTTCCAGAATTCAAGCGCAGAAATTGGCGCGTTGTTCTCAATGCACTGTGCCAGCATCCGTTTAACCATCTTGTCGAGCGGGGACACTTCGGCAACATGCTCTGCCTGAGTTTTCTCCCGTAGTGTGGAATCTTCTCGCGTAACCTTCGGGGCTTCGTACTTAAGTGTCTCGCTGAGCCGTCCAACCAGCTCAGTGCAGGCTTCCTCTACCCCGACATCGTTGAGGTTGGGTATGGCCACCGCCGGCAAGGGATTGATGGTCCTGAAATACGGGTGCTTATCCAGCGCATCCTGTGTCCTCAAGGCTTCGAATCCCGGATTGTGCCGCATATGATCGGCAACCGCTCGGATCTTCCGAGCTCGTGCCTCAAGCTCTCGCACCTTGAACAGGTTGTCCCGGATGGTGTTCTGAGTCCGGCGTATCCGGTCCACCACTTCCATACACCGGATATCGAGGTTAGCGATAAACCCACTTATCTCCGGATCCAGCGAGAACGGCTCGTCATTGAGGCTTGAACGCATCTGGTTGTAGCTTTCCACCAGGTTCGCAAGCTGCCGGCTGTAAAGTTCATTTTCACGGCGCCGAATATCCGGATTGCTCCGGATCCCGTAACTGCTGGTGACCCGGTTGAAGATAGTCGTGCTGCTGTCATCCAGAATGTCGTAAATGGACAACAGGTGCTGTTCTACCTCGTCCCGAGCAGCCAGCATTTCATCGAACATGCCCTGATACTTCACATCCTGGAGCTGACGCATAGCCAGTTCCGCTGCCTGCAGTTCTGAATTGAGGTCAGTATTGATGGCCGCTATCCGATCTTTGCGTAGCGCCGCATCAAACACCTTCTGCAGTTTCTGATTCAGCCGTATGCCCGAGGACCCTTCCTTGCGCAGCAGGTGAGTTTTCATCAGGGGTTCTATCTGACTTAGCGCTTTGTCGTCCAGATCCACGCCAGAGCGCTCATACGCATCTACAACCAGTTCCCGGGCATTGTAAAGCTGCTGAATAAGATCGAGCAGTGGATGATGGCCGTTCGGTCCCCTCATGCCAGTTGCCCTTGCCGACCACTTGCAGTGTCCACCTCCGGCTCAGGGAGGTGTTCGTTATCCTGGATGAAAATGATCAGGTCCTGAACCAGTTCTATTCGGGAGGTTACCTGATAGATCGAGTGCTTGGCGTTGGCCTCGACCAGCAAACCTTCTTTGATCAGTTGTGAGAACAGGCCTTCCAGCTGTTCCTTGTAAGCCGTGTACTTCCTGGAAGAGGGCAGGTTGCTCAGTTGGGTTTGCAGACTCGGGCTTTGGCTGACCTGGCTGAGCAGATCGTGAAAGCGTAGCTCTTCTCCTGGCAGCAGGGAGGACTCCGGATGCAGCGCGTTCATCAGCATTTCCAGCGTCTGAACGTAGAAGCGCAGGTTCTTCATCAATTTGGTGAAAGTCTCGCGGGCCACGTGTTTCACGGTGTTGTCGAAGCCTTGGTATACCAGATACCGACCGTTTCCGGAGCTAGTTTCAGCCAGTTCCATTCCCAGTTCGCTGCTCCATCGGTTAATCCGGTTCTGAATGTCCTCGCGCTCTATCAACCTCGCCAGCGAAGGCGCTGACCACTGGCAGACAACGTTCCCGGCCAGAAGGCGGGTAAGCAGGGTGCGATAGGTTTCCGAGTTGGCAACGCTCTCGTTGGCTGGGGTGACTTGATCGACCATCAGACTTCTCCCTGGCTGATATCTTTGAACGGGTTGTTCGCTGCGGTGGTGCCGGGCTCGGGCATGCGCCAGCGGACAAAGCGTTTGCCGCCATCACAACGCTCCATCCGGTAAACCTGGTTGAACATACCCAGCTGACGATCGCCCATGTCCGGACAGGCGGTTATCAGACTGATGTGGTGTTCAGCAAGCAGTGCCAGCAGCGTCCGTTTATTGTCGTTGTCGAAGGCACTCAGCTCATCCAGGGACCAAGTAAGGTGAACAGGCTGGCCCTTGCGCAGCATGTTGACGAAGCCAAGGAAGAGCACAATCATGACGATGTACGAGAGCCCATTGGAAGACAGGCCTTCATCTCCAGAAAGATCTTTCGAGCTAGAACCGGTCTTTGGTTTGCCATTTTCGATGATGAAGAATCGGAACCGGATCAATCGCCAAAGCTCTTTAACGGTCACGTTCGCCCGAGACTCTTCAAAGGTGTCCAGGTAGTTCCGCAGACTCAGAATCAGGTCTTCATCCGGCAGGCTGTTCAGGGTAGTGTTTTCTCGCCAGGTTCGAACGCTATCGGCCAGAGATTTAATGTCCTTCCAATAGTCCAGTTCCTCAAGCTCAAAGGTAACTGTTGGCTCCACCCGCTCAATCGCTTTGAAGTTCAGGTTTTGCTCTATGCTGCTCGAAAGCTCCTTGTTGAAGCGTTTGATGCGTTTATCAAAGCCCTCCATGGCGCGACGGTAGATATCGATCTGGTCTAGATTACTGAATCCAGAGGCCAGCGTGTCCCGCACCAGGTCATGCTTCCCGCCCCGGAAGTATTCAAGAATCGCCCGGGCCCGGATAATGACCTGGGCCGCCGTGCCGTCCCAATCCAGCTCGGCCTCCTGCCAATACTGGGTGCTTGGCGTCCCGGTGAACCGCTCAAAGATAGTCGCGAACCGGGTACCCACCTTCTTGAGCTCGTTGATTTTGCTGCTTTCCCGCTGGAGCAGCATCTGGTACTCATGAGTTAGACTGTTGGCGTTCATTTCCCGGAACAGAGCAAGACTTTCACTGTGCTCTGAAACGTGCAGTTCCCGGTCTTCGGCCGTTTGCAGAATGCTAACCTGCAGGGTTGTCATATCGGTGTTGGCCTGGGTCTTGGCCTTGTTATTCTTCTCTATGCGCCCCTCAAGCTCCCTGCGCCGTGCGTTCCAGTTGCTGACTGCCTCGGCCCGCTCATCCCGGAGAAAACTCAGCTTCTTGTCCAGGGAGGAAACATCTTCTTTCAGGCCCGACAGTAGCGCGTATTCTTCCTCCATGAATCGCTTGTAGCTTTTCACGAGGATTTCTTTGGCGCGTATCGTTTTAATCTCTTCGGCCAGTTGCTTTACCGAACGGCTTAGCCTTTCCATCTCTTCCGGGTCGATGTCATGTCCAGCAAGGGCCTGATCCAATTGCTCCTGAAGGCGCTTAACGTCGGCATCCCGGGTATCTCTGGTCTGGGTCTTACTGGCCTCAATTGCCGTCAGGGCGTCTTTATAAGCCGTATCGAAAGCCTCAATCTCTTCTTCATGACGGGCCTCCAGTTGTTCGGCTTCCGAATCCTGAGAACTTTCAAGCGCCTCCATCTGCTTGTCCAACTGACCCTTTTCAGCGACAAGCTTGCTCAGCTCACGCTCGGTTTCGGCCTTGTTATTCAGCTCGGATTGCGCTTTCTTCTGCCGGATAGTCGACAACGTGTCCTTTGCGCTCTCGAGTTCGGTATGGGCACGTTGAAAGGCGGCTTTCTTTTTGTTCAGATGTTCCTTGGCGTCATTCCGATCGTTATTGGCCCGTGCCAGGGCCTTCTCGGCAGCCGCTTCCTCAGATTCGGCCTTGCCTAAATCCTCGGCAGCTTCTTCCATCTGGGAGCGTAGGGCAGCCGGAGTGAGTTCCTGCTCAGGGAGCCTCGAAAAATCAATGGACACACCACACAGGCCCTGACTGTCCGGGTAGTCCCGGTCCAGAGAAGGTGACAGGTTCTCATTGCGCAAAATTTCTGGCTCAAGAACGCGGCCCAAGGTGTTCTGCCATCCGGGCTTGTTTTCATTGAGGAAGTAGATCAGCGAAGATTCTTTGCCGTTGACGAGACTCAGGGCATTGGCATGTGCTTCTTCAAGCTTTTCGCACCACTCCCGGGCGTCGGTGAACCGTTGGTCCACTGCCCGGTAATAATTGTCCGCTGTCTCGAATCGCTGACTCGCATTTAAGTTGTCGGTCTGAGCCGTGTCGAATGCTTCCTGAGCCTTGTCTCTGGCCGACTCGGCAATCGTGAACTGACGAACCAGTTCCTCTGACGCCTGTGGGTTATCTCGGCGCTCCTCAAGTCGACTGATCTTGCTGGTCAGGTCAGACAGACTTGCCTGGAGGGTGCTGGCTGACTGCTGCTGTTTCTTCGCCTGTTCGCGGATTTCACGGCTCTGGCGATCCGAAATGACTTTGCGCTCGCTCTGCTGCTGACCAGTCAGTTCCTTGTAGCGGCCTTCCAGTCGGTCGAGTTCCTGCTGGGCCCGCTCCCGGGTAGTACTGATTTCCGCCTCAATAGGCCGGCGTACCTCTTCCGACTTATCAGCGAGGATCTTCAGTTGGTTGGCGTAACTCTCATGACGGCCGACCAGTTCCCAGATACCGGCCAGCTTTTTCTCCCATTTGGGTAGTTCCTGTTCATCATAGGAGGTCTTGTTGCGCTGGATGTTGTCGATTCGCGTGGCTATGGGGCCGCGTTGGTCTTCATGGGCTTTCTTCTGCTTATCAAGCTCCTCGAGGGCCTTGGAGTGTGCCTTGTCTTCATCAGATAGTTTCTGGCCAATCTCCTGGTTCTCTTCGTCGTAGGCGCGAACCTGGAGCTCCAGCGCCGTCTGACGATCACGGGAGGCCACCACCACGGCGGATAGTTTTGTGTTCGTGAGGGTGTAATCATCAAGCAAAATGCTTAGCTGGTCGCTTTCCGGGCGAGCCTTCTCCAGTGCCTGATAAGCGTCGTACTGGGTGAGAGTAGCAGTTAGGTGATCCCGGTGGACTGAAAAATTCTCCAGAATCTGCCGCGCATCATCATCCAGCTTGTCCATGGCATACTCTTGGATAACCTTGGACAGATCCGCGAACTGAACCGAACGTTTGAACATGCCGGTAAACAGGGGCGTCAGCTTGGACATCCGGCCATTCCTGGGGCAAAGGCTGAAGTGATACGCCTTTGATACCGTTCCATCGAGCAGGATTTGCCGATACTGCTGCGTCGTGTCCACACTCATGTGACCAATGCCTTCTGCGTTCAGGCGAGACAACAAGGTGTGGGCAGGGAAGATCTCTTCATTCTCGACGTCTATGAATAAGTCTTCCCGGTATGGGGAGTCAATGAACACGTGCCGGTGCCTGGCCTCGTTCCGCCGGTTACAGAACACCGCCATCTTGGGCTGCCCATGACTCAGGTACTCAAACACCAGATAGGATCCGTTCCGCTTCAGGTAGAAAGAGTTGAAACTCTCATTCCCATTGGCGCTTTCGACGGTAAGGCGCCGGGGACTCTCCCCGTAAAATATCGGAATCAGTTTCAAGAAGCTGGTTTTGCCAATCCCGTTAGCACCACTGATATTGGTGTGACCAGAAACATCAAGCTCTGAGGCTCTGCCTTCAACATAGCTGTCAATAAGGACGATTTTCCTTAGTCCGAACTCCATCACGCTGCCCCAATGTTTTCGTTTAAAGTTAAAGAGCTCTGATCACTAACTCCACCTCACTATATACATGTGACGAAAGGGCTCATACGTGTTTTTTTATACAGTACTAAGAGGTCGAGGCGCACTCCATTAACATCCTAATACTTCGTTTGCTACGCATAATAAACATTATGTTAAACCAGGTGCGGTGTTCATTTTAGTTCAGGAGGTTTTGGATCGGCCTGTAGCCCAGTGGCTGTGGGGTTTCCTGTAAATATCACCGAGACACGTCTACTGCTCTTACGCGCAGTCCATAAATTAATTCAGGGCACTTCGAACAACGCGCAAACTTGATCTTTAGAGTGCAGTCTGGTCGCGACTCTCGCATCCCCAAAGTGGGTTGCCTGGCAATTGGAGATGCTTGGGTGACTGAAGAGCGAAGTTGGGTTTGGTCGCAAAGCGAACATTCAGATTGGGCGATAACGCCAGCCAGCATGCGCGGCTACGGAATAGAGTCGAAGCTGCAATGGAAAAGCTGTCGCCGTGCCTGCATTCGTTTGGCATCATCTCCCGACATCAACGAGAGATGAAGACCGCCAAGAGTTCGGCACACAACCAGTCAATGGTCTCCGAAGTGAGAAAAGCCCGACCTCAGGATCTCAACACATCGTCCATGGCTTGGAGCTGCTGAGCATACTCATTCGGCCTGTTTTTTTTAAAGCGCTCCAGGTTACGAAGCTTCCATTTCACCGCGGGAAACACCTGATAATCATAAATAGACCAGTCAGGTCGCAAACGGTTAAGACTTAACAAAAACGCCTTATCCCGATCATCAAAGCAAGATCTGACCTGATTGATTAAAGCCCACCTCGTCGCCTCAAAGTCGTCATAACTGAACGCGATAGCGCTCATCCCTTCAAACTGGTTTTCAAAAGCGGCGCGCTGATCCAACAAATTCGGATCCAGCATTTCATGGGTCGGTCTGTTCGAACAGATCAGCCCGTATAACAGACCTCGCTTGATCTCATCACTGAGGCCTTCGTTTTCCAGCAGCAATTTGACGTCAAATAGATCCCTAGGATGTTGGCGATCAAGCGCGGCGCATAACTTACCGCCATAAAGCTGCGCCAATGGCACCACTGGCATTGCGCAAAACGCATCGAAGGCGTCTTGCGCCGCGTCGCAGACCGGCATTTTTTCAAGGCGACCCAGCAGACCGCGCCCGACCGTATTCACTTCGATCTTGATCGTCACCCCACCCTCTTCAAGCTGGAGCTTGCACACATCCGCCTTATGCTGAACATGGATCGACGGGCGCAATGCCTCGATGCGCTGTTTGACATGGCGTAATCCGGCGTTCATCCCGGCCAGCGCCTCCGTCCGGGTATTCAGCTCTACATAGGTCAGATCAATATCCACCGAGAGCCGAGGCATATCACGGACAAACAAATTAATCGCCGTGCCGCCATGCATGGCAAAGCATTCTTCTTTGGCCACTTCTGGTACGACCGTTAACAGCAACTGGACCTGTTTTTTGTATGCCTCGTTCATACGTGCTTTTCCAGCTCCCTTGGTACGGTAATCTGATATTTAGAGACATAAACACCGTCGGACACGATGGCGCGCTTACCCGAGCCCAGATCCACCTTGTCTAACTTGAGATACGCCAGCCAGTCATGACCGGCCTTATCGGCCAGATACAAAAACAGCCGCTTCACCTTGACCGAGTTACAGCCCTCTAAGAGCGCTTGCACAACGGCGGGGCGCAAATTATTGAGCCCTTCCATCAGCTCGAACACTTCAAGTATTGGCTGCGCCTTGGGTGCCAGATACAGGCATTCCATCACTGCCCGGGCGGGTGAGGATATCTTGACCTTAAAGCCCTTATGCGCGTATTCAACGAGCCCGAGTTCGGGCGGCAGAAACGAGCTCAGCTTGCAATCAAGGCTGAGTCCCCAATCATGTTTTTTGAACCACAACGGCAAAGCGTCATCGACCCCGCCAAAGAGTTGCGCTTTTGTTGCGGACAGCTCGAGATAATGAGACTTGCCTTGCATCGACAAGGCGGTTTTGCCCGCAGGATGTACCGTCAGACCCAGCTGAGTTTGCAGGGCATAAACTCCGCCCAGATAGTCTACCGGATCGCCATGACGCACCAATGCTCCGGTACCGATCGAGTCAAACCACTGGCTTTTTCGATACTGCTTTTGCAGTTCCAAGCTATAGCCTTGCCCGGCCAGCCATGAAGACGTCAGCACGATGCCTGCGGGCTGCGAGCTCAAAAGTGTGTTTAATTTTGCCTTCCTAACAGTATTCATAATCCCAATATACACGAATTTTTAAACCGAAAAAGTCAAAAGGTTTAATATTCACTAAATTTCGGTATTGTGCATGCCAGAATTTTTGTAATTTTAAACCACGAAACCACAAAATTCGTGTAGTGGCATCTTTTGCAGCCTTTAGCCTCATAATCATCGAGATAGGCTTGGAGGTATCGACTTATTTCCGGAAACGAATGGAAAACCTGACTCTCGCCTGCCTCCCCAACCATTAGGCAGGGAGTGACGAATTTCTGTGCCACACGATTACAGCTGTAGGTTGAGAAGGCATCTATGAGTTCATCGGAAAAGTCTCTGACAAATTGGTCGATTTCCATGTCAATTCCTTGGTCATCCGCGGGTCACCGTAAATCTCGCCAGTATATCGGGCTCAATTCTTGGTAAGCCGCGACTACCGCCCGACGCCATGTTGTTTTTAACGAACTTTCGGCAACTCATCCCAACAAGTAGTATACGCCGGCGACAAATGCCCGAGTCGCATCGCATAGGCAGCAGCACGGCCTCCCTGGCCATATAGACCGGAGCCTTGGCCTTTCGGTTAATGGCATCCAAAACGGCCATCAGGCGTTCCGATTTTCCATTGTCTGGCGCCTGCTCGAGATCGGCTTGGAAAAGATCTTCTTGAACGCCCGCATCTTCCACCAATTCACCGAGCCTGACGCCGGCCTTGGCGTAATCAAATCCTTCACGATAGATCAGTCGGAGAAGATTCAGGGCCTGCTGCACAATAACCCGGGAATCCTGGCTCGGCTTGATGAGCTTGACACTGGTACTGCGTGAATACTGCAGTGCGCTGGCCTTGAATGGGTTGGTGCGGATGAACACCATCAACTCTCCGGCATACTATTCACCTGCCCGTAGCTTTCCCGCCGCCCGGGTCGCAAAGTGTGCAACGGCTTCCTCCAGGTCACTCAGTTTCTGGAGTGGCCGACCAAATGATCGGGAGCACATAATTTGCTTTTTCGGGGCCGGCACATCCTCCCACGGCACACAGGGAATGCCATTGAGCTCTTGAGCTGTTCGTTCCAGCACGACAGAGAACTGCTTTCTGAGGGTTGCCTGATGGGTATCCGCCAGCTGTAACGCCGTGACAATGCCGAGTGCCTGTAGCCTGGCGCTGAGCTTTCGCCCAACACCCCAAACCTCCTCAACCGGCACCCGGGCCATCAACCGCCGCTGCTGTGCAGGATTCGTCAGATCGACCACACCGCCGGTTGCCGTGTATTTCCTCGCGGCATAGTTGGCTAACTTGGCCAGTGTGCGTGTAGGAGCAATGCCTACACAGACCGGCAAACCAATGTCTTGGTATACGGTGTTTTTCACATCTCGCCCAAACTCCTCGAAGGACACCACGCGGTCTATACCGGTCAGGTCCAAAAAGGCTTCATCAATTGAATACACATCCACCTTCGGAGCCAGATTCTCTAATGTCGTCATCACGCGCTGGCTCATATCGCCGTAAAGGGTGTAATTGGAGGAGAACACCTGAATGCTGCAGTTGCTTCACCGTTATTTCGCTTTCCAGGCTCGCAATGATGATATCTCCGTGGGTCGCTCGCAGAGCGCGATCGACCACCAGTACATCGCCTGGATAGATGCCAGCATCAATCATGGATTCTCCCTGAATTCGCACGAAGAACGTGGCGGCGGGGTGCTGAGATGGGAAACCCGCAGATACCCGTTCCAGAAACATTGGGGTGTTAAGGCGAGAGACGGTTTCGTAGTCGCCAAGCAGAATGCAGAACATGCTTTACACCGAATGCTGGTTGAATACACAGTATTCTGGAGAGACTGTTGGGTCGGGTCAACCCATGGTCTAGCAAAATGCCCTACACTCAAGACAATACAGCTGCCAGGAAGGCGGGAGGAGTCTGTATGAAAAGCGTAGTACTGATGTTTATTGGCGGAATGGTTGGTCCGGTGACAGCGCTCGTAGGTGTAGGCGCCGGTTACCTAATCGGATTGGCTCTGACCGAGTCAGGCAGCGCGAAACCGTCTAAATAACAGCCCCCTATCCTCTAATCGTCTAACAACCAACCGGTCGATCAATTTACTACACCAGACCCGCCTCCGGTCTATTCAGCTCACGGCCCGCAACCTCCTACTACACGCCGCCGATTATTGGGCTTTTCCCTACCGAGCAACCAACCCGTGAGGCACTGTCTCGCCGGTGCCAGGTTACGTAAGGAAAGACAAGGAAAGCGAAGGAAAAATCAGTTGCCCTGTTCACCAACACCCAGCAACTGCGTGGCAAGAACGTGTTCAATAATATGAACTGTTCCAGCTGCCATCTGGGCGAAGGCCGGATGCCTTTCAGCGCGCCTATCTGGCCGGCTGCCGTCACCCTGCCCGGCTATCGCGGCAAGAACGGCCATGTAAACAACCTGGAGGAACGGATTGCAGGCTGCTTCACCTATGCCCTGAACGGCAAGCCGCTGGAGTACGGCAGTGACGATATGCTGGCACTGTCTGCCTACCATCAGTGGTTGGCGACAGGTGTGGAGATGTACCCCAAACAGCCCATCTATGGCCGGGGTTTCCCGGCGCCCGAGCGGCCGGCTGAACTGAGCTACACCAACGGTGAAAAGCTATATCAGGAAAACTGCGCGGTGTGCCACGCTGAAGATGGGACAGGCCTGCGTATCGACGGCCACACAGTATTCCCGGCCCCCTGGGGAGATATGTCCAACAACTGGGGGGCT
>DORE01000038.1:0-2489 GCA_003514305.1 Gammaproteobacteria bacterium
TTCGATAGCATGTCTGATATGGTGTGTTTTGGCGTGGCACCCTCGCTAATAATATTCAGCTGGGGATTTGATTCACTTGGGAATCTAGGCTGGGCGGCAAGCTTCATTTATGTGTCCTGTGCCGCCCTCAGGTTAGCTCGTTTCAATGTTCAACTAGGGACTGTCGACAAGCGTTTTTTTGTTGGTTTGGCGAGCCCTGTAGCGGCTGGTCTTGTAACTTTTGTTCCATGGGTAGCATTTAAATATGATTTAGAAACCACTCCTCTTGTCTCATACTTAGCGGCGCTGCTTACAGCCTTTGCAGGTCTTTTGATGATTTCGAACTATCGTTATTACAGCTTCAAGCTCAAGGGTACAGTTCCTTATATATTTTTTGTGTTCGCGGTTTTAGTTCTCGGGATTACTGCTCAGAGGCCTCATGAAGTTTTTCTAATTACAACGATAGCATACGCGATTTCGGGCCCAGCGAGCTGGCTGTATCGACGACAGTTTGTAAAACGCATTGATACCACGACTTAATCTAAGCGAAGAAATAAAACGTACCAAAATCATCGAAGCAGATTGAGCAAACTGATTCCAAACAAGCTCCTTTCTGAATTGAATGTTGGGTTGGCAAAGCAACTTAAACTTTTAAATGGTAAATTAAATGCTCATAAAGAAACCGTCAGATGTAAAATCCTCAGAAATCACCCCGGAAAATGTTTATCGCAAGCGCCGGGAGTTCATGAAAGAGACAGCAGCCTTGGCACTAGGCGGAAGTTTGTTTGGCGGAGCGTTGAACGCGCTAGCGCAAAACGGGGATGCCCTAAAAGGTCGTGCCCCTGAAGCATTGAGCTTGGCTGCCCCCGCGCCATGGTGGGAGCAAAAATTTGCCGAGGTTTCGCCGGCGCCTGATCAGGAACCCTATTTCACGGGTGAAACTCTGACGCCATACCCAGACGTAACGCGCTACAACAATTTTTATGAATTCGGTATGGATAAATCAGACCCGTCCTCACGTTCTGAAGCCTTCCAGACAGATCCATGGTCAGTTGAGATCAGTGGCGAAGTTGCCAAACCTGGCACTTACAACTTGGAAGACCTTCTTGGTCCAATGCAATTGGAAGAACGGGTATATCGCCTCCGCTGTGTCGAAGCATGGTCGATGGTGATTCCTTGGATTGGCTTTCCCCTGGTAGACCTGATTAAGCGATTCGAGCCTAATTCAAAGGCAAAATTCGTCGAGTTCGAGACACTGGTGGACCCAGATACTATGCCGGGCGTCAACTCGCGCTTTGCCATAGTTGACTGGCCTTATCGTGAGGGATTGCGTATCGATGAAGCAACGCACCCTCTCGCTTTCATAGCGGTTGGTCTGTACGGCAGTTATTTGCCTGCTCAGAATGGTGCACCTATGCGACTTGTTGTCCCGTGGAAGTATGGTTTTAAAAGCATCAAATCTATTGTGCGCATCAACTTTAGAGAGACGATGCCGAATACGACTTGGAATGACCTTCAGTCAAATGAGTACGGCTTCTATGCAAATGTAAACCCCGAGGTTCATCATCCTCGCTGGCGGCAGGATATGGAGCGGCGTCTGCCCCAAACGCTCTTTAGCCGACAATACATCGAGACCCGGCAATTTAATGGATATGCGGATCAAGTGGCTTCTTTGTATTCAGGCATGGACTTGGCGGTACACTACTGAGACTAGCAACTTCCTCAGTCCCGCCGATGAGTAAATGGCTGAAGCCCACTGTGTTTTTATTGGCTCTCGCGCCGCTGGCGGCACTGGCTGTTCAGATCTTTCAGAACAATCTTGGTCCTGATCCTGCACAGGAACTTGCTAAGCAAACTGGCGAGTGGACCATCAGGTTTTTATTACTTGCTTTAGCACTCACGCCACTCAGGCACCTGACCGGTTCCCCCCAGTTCGTCCGGCATCGTCGGATGCTCGGCTTGTTCGCGTTGTTTTACGCCACCATTCACCTGTTGGTTTGGATGAGCTTTCTTCTTGCATTTCGTTGGCTTGCTATCGGTGAGGAATTGACAGAGCGGCCCTACATCTCCATTGGGTTTGCCGCCTATGTGATCTTGCTGGCGCTAGGTATTACCTCTCCAAAGGCGATGGTGCGCAAATTAGGGAAAAATTGGAAAAGACTGCATCAATTGGTTTACATCGCTGGCATCCTTGCAGTCGTGCACCTGCTATGGATCCTGCGAACTGATGTTTGGGAGGCGGTCTTGTACGGTGGAATCTTGATGGTCCTGCTTGGTTTTCGGATTGGACGGTATCTTTATATACGCTATTTCTGAGGGATTCTGTTTGGAGTTTCTCGCGAATTCTGGGTAGCTTGTCAGTCCGCGCTAAATGCGTATAATACGGCGCCTTGCACATCTCCCTGTCGGGGATGCAGTGCGGATTCAAATACTTCGCCAAATAGAAGCATCATCTCTCTGTTTGGGTCTGTAGCTCAGTTGGTTAGAGCGCACCCCTGATAAGGGTGAGG
>DORE01000038.1:2786-23876 GCA_003514305.1 Gammaproteobacteria bacterium
GGTTAGAGCGCACCCCTGATAAGGGTGAGGTCGGTGGTTCAAATCCACCCAGACCCACCAATACCATCGGTATTGACCCCGGCAGACATTCTTGTTCAATTGCCTCGGCGCCAGTTTCAAGGCCCCTTTGCTCAAGCAATCCGGAATTGTAGTTCATTTGCGGTGTTAGCTTCTTATTGGCTGATAAGAGCGCCAGGGCGCAAGGATCTGATTGGGTCATCACTATTCGGTCAGATCTAATCCGGCGATAGACCTTGTCGCTAACTTCAATAAATCCATTTCATCTGTTTTTACTTCGAGTCGGATAGAGCATCGGAAAGAGCGCAAAAGCAGGGAGCTCTCGCGACGTCCTTAAACTTCAAGAATTCGCAACTCAAGTACTTGAAGCGTTCCGATCAGAATTGGCAAAATCTGCGGAATAGGTACAATACGTCTCATCGCGTGATAATGGCGCTTAATTGAAGGAGGTAAGCTATGAGAGCTCCAGAATGTTTGCATGTTTTTTCTAAAACTTCCAAAAACGTATGGCTTGCTCTCGCAGCGCTTTTCGCTCAGATCGCCTTTGGGCAGGTCCCGATTGTTCAGCCGGGTGCGCCAGGTCAACAAAGCAGGCTGATCACTGCTGAAGAAGCCTCAGCGCTCGCAGGTACGGAATATTCATTAGGTGATATTCAGTTTCTGCAGGGCATGATTCCTCATCATGCTCAGGCAAAAGAAATGTCAGCACTTGCTGAGAGTCAAACTAACAATGACGCGATTCTGGCTGTAGCCGCGAGGATCACTTTGTCCCAGGATGATGAAATCGCCATGATGCAGGGATGGCTGGTTGACCGCGGACTGGAAGTGCCGTCTGAAGATGCGCATCATCAATCAGGATTTATGCGCATGACCGGCATGCTGACGGATGCAGAAATGGAGGCGCTGTCATTGGCACGAGGTTCGGAATTCGATCAGCTTTATCTTGAAAGCATGATCAAGCATCACCAAGGGGCATTGGATATGGTGGAGGAACTGCTTGACCAAAGAGGGTCGGTTCAGGATCCGCTGCTTTATGAATTTACTTCTGACGTGACATCGGACCAAACTTCCGAAATTGAGCGTATGGTCACCTTATTGGCCAGCTTCAGCTCTGACCCAAGGGTTGGACTTGCCGCCGGATTTAGGGACGCTGGTGAGGCTTCGCTCAATATGCGAATTGTCACCACACTGCCAAAGCCCGCTGGCTTTTTTGATCCAGAGCGCCCATCCGGCCTGTCTGCACGCCGCCTTGAGGAATTAGAGGCTGAAGCCAATTTTGAAGCTGGGAATGCACCGGAAACTCCAGCCGACGGAGAGGAGGAAGATGAAAACGCCGATCCGCGTCCTGCTCTCCTCAGCTTTTCTAATACTGACCTGCTATTCTCCGGGGACTACCTTATTGCGGGTAATTATCACGGCTTCAACACTTACGACATCAGTAATCCGGACTCACCCGAACACATTGCCTCGGTTGTTTGTCCCGGTGGTCAAGGCGACGTATCCCTGGTTGGCGATTTGATGATTATGTCTGTGCAGGAAGTGAGAGGCCGCCTAGACTGCGGGTTGGAGGGAGTTCCCGAATCAGTTAGTGATGACCGGGTTCGTGGAATTAGAATCTTTGACGTCAGCGATTTTCGTAACCCGACGCAGGTCGCCGCCGTTCAAACCTGTCGAGGTTCCCACACCCATACTGTTGCTCAGGAGGCAGATGAAGATGGCAACATCTACGTGTATGTCTCGGGTACGAGTCGGGTGCGTGATGATAAAGAACTGTCGGGTTGTTCTGATGACTCGCCTTTTGAAAACCCGGAATCTGCGCTTTTTAGAATAGAGGTAATAGAGATACCTGAAGAGAGCCCTGCTGAAGCCAAGATTGTCAATCGGCCATTCATCTTTTCGGATCTGGACTCAGGGACTCTAGCGGGACTTTGGGATGGTGGTGATCATGGTGAAGGCACACAGACCACGAGTCAGACCAACCAGTGTCATGACATCACTACCTATCCGGAAATCGGTCTGGCCGCCGGCGCCTGCTCAGGGAATGGTATCTTGCTGGATATTTCTGATCCTGCTGACCCAAAGCGGCTTGATCAAGTCATAGACCCTGGCTTTGCATACTGGCATTCTGCGACCTTCAACAACGATGGGACGAAGGTCATTTTTACGGATGAGTGGGGCGGAGGGGGGCGCCCACGATGTCGTGCGCAAGACCCTTTGACTTGGGGAGCCGACGCCTTCTATGACATCGTAGACGGCAAGTTGGAGTTTCGAAGCCACTATAAAATGTCTGCGCCACAGACTGAGACAGAAAACTGCGTGGCCCATAATGGCTCTCTGATACCTGTGCCGGGCCGAGATATTTTCGTTCAAGCCTGGTACCAGGGAGGGGTATCGGTTGTTGACTTCACGGATTCCGAAAATCCAGTTGAGATCGCCTTTTTTGACAGAGGTCCGATAGACACCGAAGAACTGATCACGGCGGGTTACTGGTCGACTTATTGGTACAACGGTCGCGTATACGGTACTGAGATTTCCCGTGGTCTGGATGTTTTTGAAATGCAGCCGAGTGATTTTTTAACGGAAAATGAAATTGCCGCGGCGTCTCTTGAGTCCCTGAAGGGAACCGTAAATGCTCAAACGCAGGAGAGTATCACTTGGCCTGCTGAGCCTGTGGTTGCCCGAGCCTATCAGGATCAGCTGTTGCGCACCGGAGCGATCGACGACGCTCAATCCAAAGAATTGAGCGAAGCGCTTAACAGGGCACAAAGACTTTTGGAACGGGGGAACAGCAATCGCAATGCGGCGAGCGAGCTGGCAGATCTGGCCGAGCGCTTCACAGTTGCGGGCCAGTCTCTTGATGGGATAACTTCAAAACGTTACATGGAGCTCGCAACTACGGTGTATGGTATTGCCGATGCGGTACGCTAGCCTTTTTCAAGGGTCGTCCCTGTCCTTTTGGTCTTGAGCGAGGATTTGCGAGGCTCATTTTCGTACGCATCATATTTACATGGGGCCGCTTTTTTTGGAATCACTGATACTGGACTGGCGCGTAGGTGATCCTTACCCTGGACTTCATATAAGTGATCGACTCGCCATCGATCTTGCTAAACCAATGGGGCGTGCCAGGTTGCAGCACGAGTCCATCGCCTGCTTTAACCTGCTTTTCCGTGCCGCCATGTATGCCATGTTCAGTACGAACGATATTATCACTGATAGGAGCGGCCAGAGGCAGGTTCAGCAATCCACCAGTGACCAGGGTGCCGCTGCCCTCGATGATGCGGTAAATCTCCACGCTAAAAGGGTGCATGACTGCATATTGAAAAACTCCACTCATTCGCCTCCGTACAGAGATGCCTGGTGAAATCGAAACAGAAACTCCGGCAGCTGAAGTAGTGTTGGCCGCCTCACGGTCAAGCTCCAAGAGGACCTCTTCATGTGATTTTAAGATCGCCGCGGGGGCACCTACTGTTTGCGCTCCGATGCCGTCAGTAAACAGCAGAGTCGTACCGGCGATCAGTGCAAAGGGTAGCGCTGTTGCTTTAATAGAGCGTTTCTCCCACGGAAGGCTGAGATCCGAGCTTATGCATTGCGAATGTATTTGTCCATCCTGTGTTGAAAGGCTGATGCGGCTGTAAGGCGTGGACTTCTTTGTTTCGGCCTTTTACTCTTCACGAACGAACCAAAACAATAGGCAAAAAAGAAAACCTGTTATCAAGATCAAGGAGGAAGTTATGACTGAGCGTTCCTTTCAATTGCGCATGGTGCACGTGCTGAGCATCGGCTTGCTGTATCTGCTCGTCAGTTCTTTCATGTTCGCCAAGGGATTGCCTGGCACTGAGAATGGAGAATGGCGCTATATAGGAGGTGACATGGGGCACACCCGTTACTCTCCTCTTAGCCAGATTAATCGATCTAATTTCGAACAGCTTGAGCAGGCCTGGGTTTGGCGAAGTGACAACTTTGGCCCAAATTTAGATTATTTTTCCAGATCTACACCAATTTATGTTGACGGAATTTTGTATACAGTAGCAACGCCCAGGCGACAGGTTATTGCTATGGATCCTGCCACAGGGGAAACTCTCTGGACCTTTCGAGAGCCTGAAACGATTCGGCACCAGCGTTCGCCCCGCCAAGCTTATGGCAAAGGCGTGTCCTATGCTGAAGTTAATGGGAAGGGTGTAATTTTTATCACAACGCCCGGGTTTTTCCTCTGGGCACTAGATGCGAAAACCGGGCTGCCTCTGGAAGGTTGGGGAGAGCAATTCCCTGTCGGCGATGCCCAGCTGTCGGGTGTAATCGATTTGATTCCCCAACTCGTTGAGGGGTGGGGTCCGTGGGAAGATTATGTGGTTGCTGGCGGCGAATATGATCCAGATTATGGTGTTCCGCGTGAATTAGGGATGGTCACCGCGTCAGCGCCTCCGATTGTGGTGAACGGCGTAGTCGTCGTTTTGGTCGGCCATCAGCCCAGCTACGGGCAAACTCGTATCGAGAATGTGCCGGGCGATATCATGGGTTTTGATGCGGCCACTGGTGAGCGGCTCTGGAAGTTTCATGTGATTCCTCGGCCAGGCGAGGTAGGACACGAAACTTGGCTCAATGACGCATGGCGCTTCTCCGGGGACATGTCGACCTGGGCGCCGGCTTCCGCAGATCCGGAGTTAGGATTGGTGTATTTGGTTACTAACGCCTCAACCGTGCAAGCTTATGCGGGACATCGGCCCGGCGACAATCTTTTCGGAGGCAGTGTTTTAGCTTTGGATGTGGCGACGGGAGAGCGCCGATGGCACTACCAGATTCATCGCTCCGATCAGTGGAATTATGATCTGCCAACTCCACCTCTATTGATGGATTTGGATTTAAACGGGCAAAGGGTCCCTGTAGCGATTCAGAACACTAAACAGGGGCTTGTTTTTGCTTTCAATCGTGAAACAGGTGAACCGATCTGGCCAATTGAAGAACGAGAGGTTCTCCAGACAGAGGTGCCAGGGAACTACACTTCAGCAACTCAGCCTTATCCAACGTGGCCAGAGCCAGTTGATCGAATTATTCTTGATGGCATTACTGAAGAGTTCATAATCGACTACACGCCAGAGTTGAAAGAAGAAGCTATGGAGATTCTCAGTGGATATCGGCTCGGTGGCCTGTATGTGCCGCCTTTGCCGAATACCCATGAGGGCGAATTCATCAATAACGTGGGATGTTTGGGCGCGGGCAATGTTATTTCACATCCACCAGTAGCAGATCCGAGTACAGGCATGATGTACAACTCGCATCGGCGAAACTGCTTTGCGCCTGGATTTATGCGCCCAACTGAAGGGGTGGATCGAGATAACCCCAATTATCCCAGACCAGGAGAGGGCGGGGCGACTCCGAATAGCACGCCAACGACTGGCGTGACAGTTGTTCCTTGGTTGCCAGGTGGGGGCGGCGGGTTGCCGACAATTGATGGGTTGCCACTTTACAAACGCATGAACAACCAGTTGACCGCCTATCAAATGAATACGGGTGACAAAGTTTGGTCGCATCCAATTGGTGAGACACCTGACTTTATAAGGGGGCATCCGCGCCTTGAGGGTGTTGACGTTCCTAACAGTGGCGGTACTGGTTGGTCTATTCAGATGGTTATGGGCGACATTCTGGTACAAACCCGTGCCTTGAGTGAAGGCATGGCGCAAATGATGCCAGACGCACCGCTAACACTCAATGCGAGGGACAAAGAGACAGGTTTAATCTTGGGTAGCGTGCCTCTTCCCGCGCCCGCGCAATATGGAATTATGACGTACATGCACAGAGGCAGACAGTACATTGTTGTTCAGATCGGAAGCAACCAGACCGATTTTCCCGGAGCGCTGGTAGCCTATCGCTTACCGAATTGAACCTTTCACCAGAAATTGCTCAGAAAGCGTTGCGGTGGTCGCTGAGATCGATAAATTATATGCGCGTGGTCAATGGGAGATTTCGTATGGGCGCCACAAAGAAGCTGGGGGACAGCACGCTGGCGCCGCCACCGGCTTCGCTGTTCATTCCAGCGTTAATATTGCCGCTTATTTGGCTTGGGATAAACAGAGCGTAGTCAAACCGTTGCCTGCCGCAATATCACTCGGAACTTCCTCGGTTTGTCGTTACGTCGAACTGCATACGACAGCTGACCGACTGAGCATGTGCAATGCCAAAAAAACCTCGGTACTGGTAACTCAAGGTGTGAGCCATCTCTTGATCTAGCGTTCTATTCAACAGGCTTGACCAGCGCGGCCGAAGAGACGATGAAATATCGACGTCGTCAATGAGCAAGCGAATATTGACTGTTCGTGATTCTGGGTGGTGGCCGAATGCCAAAAGACTTCGTAGCTCAAAGCCAGTTGGTAAGAATGTGTCTGGCCGATTTCAATCAACAGTTGAAGAAAGCGTCCGTGCTCTCCAGGTGCCCTCGCGTCATTTGTGCGGCTGCCGTTGCGCTGTTGATTGTAGCCACCAGTTTGCAGCAAACCTATGATACTCTGATTACGAGCTTTATCGATTTAAACAGCGCCGATCCAGAATTCATGCTGAGAATCGAGCGTAAACCCCGAGCCCTTCCATTAGCTGGATTTAAAAAGCCATAAATCTGGTTTTGGGACACTGCTGTCTTGGTGTATCTTTTTGCTGAATTTCTTGTTTCGCTTGAGGCGGAAACTTTTTTACTTTCGCAATCGGTTGTTTCTTACAGTGAGCCGATTAATGTCTGACCATGCTCATCGTCGCCATGCAGTGCTCGAGCCCGTGAGAGGTAAGGAGGGGCTTCCTGGATACCTGCGAAGATCAACCATGTGTGATTAAGTAGCACTGAGCCGCATTCAATTTTTATTGCAATTTAGCTATCATGCAACTATGAACCTTGCCCGATTTATAAATGTTGTGCTACTCGCTTGCTGTGTTCCTGGCCTTTACGCCCAAGAGTCGACACCAAACTTCGCAGATTGGTTGCAAGTGCTTCGCAAAGAAGCTCGGGACAGGGGGATCTCGGAAGCTACACTGGAGAAAATCGACGCCATTCAACCGCTTGAGCGGGTTCTCGAACTCGACAACAGTCAGCCAGAATTCGTTCAAACCTTTACCCGCTATCTTGATCTAAGGGTTACTCCAAATCAAATTTTGCGGGGCCAAACTTTGCTCCGGCAGCATGGCGTATTACTCGAAAAAGTGCGCCGTCGCTACGGTGTCCAGCCTCACTATTTGATGGCTTTTTGGGCTATCGAGAGTAACTATGGAAGGGCAACCGGAGGCTTTTCTGTGCTTGAAGCTCTCGCTACTTTGGCCTTCGACCCGCGGCGCGCTAGTTTTTTTAGAGGACAATTGCTCACTGCCCTTCAGATTATAGACGATGGGCACATTCAGGCGGAACGCATGAGTGGTTCTTGGGCTGGAGCGATGGGCCAGCTGCAGTTCATGCCCAATATTTTCTACCGATACGGCGTTGATGGAGATGAAGATGGCCGTATAGATATATGGAACAGTCTCCCTGATATCTTTTATTCCGCTGCTAACTTTTTGTCGGAATCTGGCTGGCGCGGGGATGAGCGTTGGGGCAGAGAAGTTATACTACCTGTCAATTTCGACTACAGCCTAACTGGAAGTGAGATCCGCATGTCATTAGAAAGATGGCGGAATCTTGGTGTCACTCTGGTTAACGGCGACCCGATACCAACAGCAACAGGCATGGAGGGTTCCGTTATTCTGCCGGCAGGTGCGCAGGGACCAGCCTTTCTGGGCTACAAAAACTTTCGGGCTACCATGACCTACAATCCATCTACGTTTTACGCGTTAACTGTTGGCCACCTCGCTGATCGGTTCGTCGGCGGTGAGGGGATATCACGAATGCCGGATAATGAGCAAGCAATGAGTGTGGCCGAAATCAAAATGCTTCAAGAAACGCTAAATAGCAACGGGTTTTCATCGGGCGAGCCGGATGGCCGCGTCGGACGCCAAACCAGAGCGGCTATAAGGGCGTATCAAAAGACCCAGAGCCTTCCTGAGGACGGCTACGCTTCGCGTGCCTTGCTTGAAGCGTTGCAAAACTAGAGGCGCTTGCAAATTGATCCATGTTTTGTCGAATTTTTGAAGAATGTTATGAAATTAAATCAAGCTACAGACGTTTCTCTGCAACGGTTTCGGAGTCTGGCTACCCTGACTCTGGCAGCTGTCTATTTTTTGATTCTGGTTGGAGCCAGCGTTCGTGCCTCCGGTGCGGGTATGGGTTGTCCAGACTGGCCGACCTGCTTCGGGCAGTGGATACCGCCTACTCACGAATCGCAGTTGCCAGCTGACTATCAACAAACCTACGCTAAGCTGGGTTACGCCGAAACGCGTTTCAACGTCGTTAAGACCTGGACAGAGTATTTGAATCGGCTGCTTGGTGTCAGCATAGGCGTTCTTATTTTTCTGAGTGCGATAGTGTCTTTGCCATTGCGTAGGCTTAACGCTTCTATTCCAAAAGCTTCAGTGGCGGCGTTTCTCATGGTTGGTTTTCAGGGGTGGCTTGGCTCTCGTGTGGTGAGTTCAAATCTACAGCCAGGGATGATCACGCTGCATATGCTGATGGCGCTGGCGATTGTTGCTACATTACTGTACGCGTTGGCTCAGTCCAGACGTTCGATGATGGCAGCTCAGCCGGTTACGGCGATCGATCCCCGTTTTGAGAAGTGGCTTTACATTGTGCTTGCCATGACGGTCCTGCAAGTGGTGATGGGGACTCAGGTTAGAGAGATGACCGACTACATTAAAGAGAGCCAGGGCGAGGCAATGCGGGCCTCCTGGATTGAAGCGATGCCTTGGTTTTTTTATGTTCATCGAAGCTTTTCTGCCTTAGTCTTGTTGAGTAATATCTGGCTCGCTCGGTTGTTGGTTAATTCGCTGGGCTGGATGCATGTAATAACCCGACTCACCTTTAGTATGATCGCAGTCATTGGCCTTTCAGTTCTCTCAGGCGCGACTTTGGGTCATTTAGGTATGCCCGCACTGGTCCAGCCGGCTCATCTCCTTGCTGCAACTTTGTTATTTGGGCTGCAGTTTCTTATCTGGATGAGTTACAGGCATGCGCGAGACAGCCATAAACAGCTAACTACTCGTCGTAAGGCAAGGCTGCCTGACCCTGGTCACATAGCAGCAGCAGTGTAAAAAGGAAGCAATTTAGGCAGTATTCGAAACACAAGTTGTCTTTGCCGTCAGTCGCATTACAGCTTTCTGCCAATACTCTTTTTTTGCGAATGCCTTAAGCAATTTTCAAAAATTTGCCCCTTTAAATCTTCCTCGTGAGTGCTAACAACAAGTTTATGTTGATCAAGCAAGCACAAAAGAAAAGGTTGGAAATATAATGAGTAAAGAGTTAGACGTGGTGGTGTTTGGAGCGACCAGCTTTATCGGTAAGATTATTTGCCAGTATCTCGCGAATGAACATATCGAACCAAATTTCACCTGGGCGATGGCGGCTAGATCTGAAGCGAAATTGGAAAGCCTTCGTGCTGAACTTGGCATTGGGGCGGAACATGTTCCTGTTATCCTCGCAGAGTCTTTCGATAAAGCAGCCCTCTCAGCGATGTGCGGTCGGGCCAAGGTGGTTCTATCAACCGTAGGACCTTACGCGCTTTACGGAGAACCCTTGATAGCGGCTTGTGTGGCAGCCGGGACAGATTACTGTGACCTTACAGGTGAGACACAGTGGATGAAACGGATGGTTGCGCGCTACAGTGATCAGGCAAAGCTTAGTGGCTCGCGCATCGTTCATGCCTGTGGATTTGATTCTTTGCCGTCGGACCTTGGTGTCAAGTTCCTCCAACAACAGGCGCAGATTAAATTCGGGAAGGCTTGTTCGGCCGTGAAAATGCGCGTAAAGGCTATGAAAGGCGGTGCCTCAGGTGGAACTATCGCAAGCGGCGTGAACGCCTTTCAGGAGGCTGCCAACGATCCTGCGGTGAGGGCGGAAATGAGGGATTGGTATTCTCTTTGCCCGGCAGATCACAGAAACTCTGCAAAGCAGCGCTCCGTGCATATGGAATACGATGGGGATTTCAAGTCCTGGGTTAGCCCATTTATCATGGCTGATGTGAACACCAAAGTTGTCCTGCGGACCAATGCGCTTCTGGGTGAACAGTATGGGAGTCAGTTTTACTATGATGAAGGCTATCTCACTGGTGACGGGGAAAAGGGCAAAAAAGTGGCGAAGAGAATGGTTCTGGGGACAAAATTTTTCGGCGCGGTAATCATGCTCGCCCCTCTTAGATGGCTAGCACTTAAATTCTTTTTACCAAAACCCGGTGAAGGACCTAGTTCGCATGCTCAGCGCGCCGGATTTTTTGATCTACGCCTTTGGGGTAGAACCGTTTCGGGGGAGGAAATTCGCATAAAAGTCACAGGAGATCGAGATCCAGGTTATGGTTCAACAGCGAAAATGATTGCCCAGGCAGCTATCAGCTTGTGCCAGGATGTTGACAAAGCTAAGTTGCAAGGCGGTTTCTGGACCCCAGGTTCGGCCTTTGGGGAGGCTCTTTTTCATCGCTTGGAGGCCAGTGCGGGCCTAACGTTTGAAGTTGAGGATGTCCAGCTATCGAAGCCGCAGCAGAAAAACGGCACAAATGAAACAAGTTGAACTCGTACTCGGGTTTGTCGCACTGGTTCTGTGGCGATGGCGTTGCTGCCTTTTGATAATGCTGTATATACGGCATTATGAATGTGCCCAACCACAGGGAATACGTGGTTGGGCTAACTGATTCCGCTGGTTTGGAGATGCTGATGAAGGAGCACTCGGGGTCCCCGCTTTCGGCTCATGAAGGTCTTCGCTCATTCAGAGCGCTTTTCAATTTTTCAGCTTTACGTCGATTTCAATGCGCTTCGCGATGTCGTTGTCCTCGCGATATATATTTGCAGCTTTCCTTCCAGTGTGGTGTTTGTAAGACGGTTGTTTTGAAACCTTGCTCAGTCTGCACGGGCGGTTGAAGCGAGCGATCAATGTACCCAAGCGGCACAATAGGACTGATGAAAGGAAGCGATTTGCCGGGTATGCAAAGGACGATTTGAAGGCAGAGTCTGGGTAGTAAGCTTCTGTCAGAAGGCTGTCGGGTGGCAGCCTTTCACAGCCGATGCTTGTGGATCTTTGTATTTTTGGAGATGTTCCGGTATTTTCAGTTAAGGCCAAAGAGTTATGCTGGAAAGATCCCTTGCCCAATCCCTTACTGCTTTTCACCGCCCAGATTGTGGCCATTACGTCAGTCTTTCTGCTTGCGGCTGGCTACCTCAAGAGTGAGTGGAAGAGTGCTAGTGCGAGGGTGTTCGCGGTAATTGCATCCTTCGTTGTTTTCTACCTGCTTAACGGGATGAGTGGAGAAAGCATCGACCCTAACTTCAGGATTGATCTTTCAGCCATTGAGTGGCTCATTGAATTGGGCATGAGTTCAGTGTCCGGCTTGTTCATGATCTATTGTTTTTTGATCTTTCAGGAGCAGCAAAAATTCCCGATTCTCTTGAGTCTAGCTTTCGGGCTGCAGGTTGTCTTAGAAATGCTGTTCCCATTCCTGCATTCAACGCAAAGTCAGGTTTCCGCGGGTTTCTTGGCATTCTTGACGAGTGCTCTGGATGTCCTTCAACTTCTATTTGTTGGTTTTGCAATCTTCTGGACACTCAGAGAATGGCGAGGCGATCTTGTTAATGATCGGCGGGTCCTGCGCTGGTTTGTCATAGGAGTTCAGGGTGCGCTAATTTTTAGTGTGGTCTTTGTGGAGAATTTCCTGCTGGAAGGAGGGTCTCCGAACAATGCCTCAGAGCAGGCAATAATCGTATTTGCTATTGCCTTGCTGACACTTACTATGTTGGTGGTTGTCATGCGATTTGAGTTGGTTTCGTTGAGTCAGGCTATCCGAAAAGTCGCAGAACTCGCGGAGGAACCTGAGGGTGTGCCTAATTATGATGTTGACAGTTTTAATTCGGCTTTCAAAGGCGGCTTGTTGTATCGCGAAGCGGGTCTAACTATTGCTCAGCTCGCCGAAAAGCTCAGACTGCCAGAATACAGACTCCGAGCCTTTATCCACAAGCAATTGGGTTTCAGGAATTTTAATGCGATGCTGCACGCTTACCGGGTTGAAGAGGCAAGACAGCTGCTAGCGGACGCACGCAATCAGAATGTGCCTGTGTTAACGATTGCCTTGTCGGTTGGCTATCAGTCGATAACGCCATTTAATAATGCGTTTCGACAGCTTGTGGGGGTCACGCCGTCAGAGTACCGCAAGCAGCATGCTGTTTGACGCTGACGGCTGGATTTTTGTCAAACTGGTGAGGTATTCTTATGGAGTGGCGCTCATTACCAATCGCCCTGCGAGAATGGTTAGCAAATACCAATTGCCAACACCTAACACACTCATGTTTTCAATAAAGATGGAGGCAACAGGCCACGCTGAAACGGCGATCGGAGATTCAATGAACACGCAAGCGCTCTGGCGAAGCTCATGAGGATCATGGACCTCTCAGGCCGCTGAATAAGCAGTAAGACATCAGGGCTAATTAACCCGTGTTGTCTTTATCAGGGGAGGACGGCTCTGCAATGAACGAGCTCATTTATAACCTTGCGGTTTGGTTAGACGATACCCAGTGGAGCACAATGCTTCATGAGTCGTATTATATGTACAACTGGGTCGAGTCGACCCATGTCCTTACTTTAATGTTGAGTCTGGGTATGCTGTTTTTGATCGACCTTCGTATGTTGGGTTTGGCTCTGCCCGATGTTCCTGCGAGCCGACTAGCAGAGCGCCTAAACGCCCCGATGCTGCTTGGCTTTGCGATGATGTTCATTACCGGAATCTTGTTGTTTTATGCCGTTCCGGTGCGAACCTCCCAGAGTCTCTGGTTCCGAATTAAAATGGTCCTTCTCTTGGCTTGCGCAGTTAATGCTTTTCTATTTCACAAACGCAT
Organism: Gammaproteobacteria bacterium; assembly: GCA_003514305.1. GTDB lineage: Bacteria > Pseudomonadota > Gammaproteobacteria > Pseudomonadales > Pseudohongiellaceae > UBA9145. Next base: position 15,741 of record DORE01000038.1, read on the forward strand.
GAGCGAGTCGGTATCAACGTGGGACATAGAGCCAAAGGCACCTGGCCGAATTCGCTTTGGTGCGATGCTCTCACTAGCTTTTTGGTCAATTGTAGTGGTGTGCGGGCGCTTCATTGCATACGATTGGTTTGATTGTGATACGAGCCCGAACACACTTATCGACATTGTTTCTGGCTGCGTAGATGGCCAGACGCGATTCTAGGACTTAGGAGAGGAAGGAACGATGTTTGTTTCAATGTTTACCTCGTACCCCCGGACGCTCGTCGTTGTGGCCGCGTTAGTTATGATGCTTGTTCTGATCTATGGAGGCATCACGGAAGCAGTCTACCCAATGCTGCTAAGTGTATTCGAGTGGTTAGAAACTACGTGGTTCGGTGTGATTGGTAAAACTTGGGGGGCGGCATTTGCATTCGTGGAAGCAGTGCATTTGCTCGGTCTTGCTCTGCTTGGTGGTTGTGTATTAGCGGGTGATGGGCGTTTATTGGGGCTGGTCCTAACTGATGTGCCAGTTAATACAGTAGTTGAGCGGACCCACCGAGTCTTCGTGTATGGTCTAGTAATCTGTCTGGCAACCGGAATCTTTATGGCTTGTGGGGTAGCGACCAAAATCTACTATTTGTCTGTTTACTGGTTCAAAATGCTGGCACTTTCCGCGGGAATACTGTTTCATTTTCAGATTCGCAAGCCGCTGCTGAGTCATGATATTCATGCTTTGAACCCTGTTGTGGTCAAAATGGTTGGCGTGGCGTCGATTCTGGTTTGGTTCATGGTAGCTGCGACAGGCCGCTGGATAGGCTTTAGTGGCTGAGGAATAAACGTACGTCAGATCAGTAAATTACGGATAAATCACATGGCTGATGAGTCAAAGTCAAAGAATAGGGGCGCGTTGAAGAGAAAGGACGATCAGACCGCGGCGCTGATCGTGGCGCAGGCTTTTATCGTGTTTTCTGCGATCTACTGGTTCATGCAAATCGAATCGGTAAGGGAATTACTTCAGCTCGCATATGGCTGAGGCGCCCTCCTGAAGCCTGAACCCCGTCGCGAATTGCCGCACGATGGTGCTCTTACTGAAGCGGTGAGTAGTCTGTCGCGATCATATACTCATTCTCTATTCTGCCGAGAATTGGGCCATCCGCATTGGATGCCTCTGCCACTACCGTCCATTCTGGGTCTGCAATAAACGCTGCCCAGGAGGCGTCGGCAGCCTCTCGGCTGTTGTGCTTCAGTACGTATATGAGAGTGTTTGCAGCCTTTTCGGCGTCTGTCGGAGTCCAGTAGCCCATAACTTCCATGCCGTGCTTACGGAAGATACGAGTCGTATGGTCCCGAAACCTCGCATGGAGCTTGTCGAGGTTGCCAGGCGTGGCCGTGTAAGTTCTTAATTCATAAACCACTTGATCCTGAGCGAGCGTAGTAAGAAAGGTGCTCGCCCAGAACCCAACAATTAGCAGCGAAAGTGATGTCAGCGCGGATTTCAGCGGTCTTCTCATGAGTGGAGCCTTCAGTTCGTTACGTATTTATGAATAGTTTAAAGAAAGAACCGCACAAGCACCAGGGGGCTGCTGCCCCTGAAATGGGCTACTTAGCTCGGGGCCAAATCTGGTCTTGTGCACTAAGGCGATTGACGCGAGGGTTTCATTTACCCATGAAACGTTTGACTGCAAGCTACTGCCTGTTTCTAGCACTTACCCTGAGCTCTTTCAGCTCGGCTCAGCGGTTGCCGGAACCGAGCGATCTATTAGACGGCCTTGATACTCTAGCTGAGCTGGAATTGGAATTTGGCAATCAGAGCCCACAGCTCGTCCCTACACTGACTGAGATAGCCGGTATCTATCGTAATGACGACCGACACGTTGAGGCTTATCGGATGCTTGATCGTGCTACACAGGTCATCAGAGTGTCGGAAGGGCTTTACACTCAATCACAAATACCCCTGGTCAGGATGAAAGTAGAAAATTATGCAGACTGGGGTGACTGGGACAATGCCAGAGAGCAACTTGAGTATCTTTTTTGGCTTCATAGGACCAAATCAGGCCGGGTAGACAGTTTGCTGATCGCAAATTTGATGGCTCTCAATGAGCTCCATCTCCGCGGAATCAGCGAGGACAATTACGAATTCCAGACATTTCATTTTCGGCGGGCTGCCCGTATTAATTGGCTAGCTCTGGGAGCGGCAGAGAGACTCTGGGGACCAACAGATTTGCGTCTGGTGCCAATAATTTACTCCCTGGTCAAACATTATCATCTGCAGGCAGTAGCAGTTAAGCAGGGTGGAAAAACTGGGTATGAATTGCGACAGATAGTGCCGGGTGCCGATCTCGTTAGAGAGCGTGAAGACATGCGTCATTATTTTTACATGACGGGATTGCGCTTGCTTGATCAGTTGCGTTCCATTCAGTTGGCTAAGTCGCCAATTGATTTGGAAGCCGCGGCGATGGCAGCCCTCTATACCGCTGACTGGCATCTGTTGTTCGGTGAAGAGGACCTGGCTCTCGTTGCCTACAGGCGCACCTACGAGGAGCTTTCTTACGCCGGTAGACCTACCGACGAACTGGAGCAATTTTTTTCCATGCCAAGTGTTTTGCCGGTACACGACTTTTACGGCTCACTGGCGACCGCTTCGATAGTCGAACAGGTGACAAGATCGAGCCAATCAGCGTTCGAACCCAAACAACGGGATAGGTCGCCTGGCGAGGCGGATCATGCTCAACTTTTCTTCGCAGAGTGGGGACCTAGCTTCCCGTATGCCAGTTCACCAGACGCAGTCCAGAATTTTAGCGAAGCGACCGGTGCCACGCTGTTCAGTTTTGACGTTTCCGGAGTCATGGAAGTGACCCGCTTTATAAGCCGGAAGCAGGTACGCACCGTCGCCCAACTACTCAACATTGACGTTGTAAAGCCTACGCCAGTTTCTCTGGAAGTGCGCGAGAAAATGATTGCACGCCTTGAGCATCTGCAACTCCGACCGCGTCTAGACGCGGGCTATCCGGTGGAAGCGTCGGCAACACTAATTTATCTTTCTGCCGCCGGCGTCCCTTAGCTTAACAGCACCCATAATCCCAACCAAATAGGGTCGGACGCTAAAGCCTAATCAGAGTCTCTCAAAAAATTTTGCTGCATGGTCTCTGCTGGCGCGTTAGAGTTTGGCTTTCCCGATTGTGTGGCAGGTATTCCAACGACTGTCGTGTGTGGAGCGACATCGGCGAGGACTACGCTGCCAGCGCCAATTTTCGCGCCTTCTCCCACGGTGATATTGCCGAGCACGGTTGCGCCTGCTGCGATCATTACGCCAGACTTTATTTTTGGGTGACGGTCACCCTGCTCGTTTCCTGTGCCGCCCAGAGTAACTTGCTGCAAGATAGAAACGTTGTCGTCGATCACGGTGGTTTCCCCAACTACAATGCCGGTAGCGTGATCCAGCATAATGCCGCGGCCAATTTGGCAAGCGGGGTGGATATCAACTCCGAAAACCTGGGAATTGCGACTCTGAATAAATAGTGCTAGCTCTTTTCGATCGTTTTGCCAGAGACAATGTGCCATACGATGGACCTGAACAGCCTGAAAACCCTTCAAAAACAGTATCGCCTGTAAATAGGAGCGGGTTGCGGCATCACGTTCGTAAACCGCCAAAATATCAGATGACGCATTGTGAATGAGTTCCGGGGAAGTCGCGAATGCAAAGTCAAACAATTCGCCTATCGAGATCGCAGGCATTACATCATCCGAAAGTTTGTTTGCCAGTATGAAGCCAAGGGCGGATTCAAGGCTGTTATGATTTAGAACACAAGCGTAGACGTAATTCGCCAGCAGAGGTTCCTTCTGAATGACGGACTCTGCTTCTGATCGAAGTCGCTGCCAAATCTTTAAAGACATGCTGTCGCGTCTTTTAGAGTGAATCGACATTATAGCGGCTGCAAGAACAATGGCCACTCTTTGCTACAGAGTGTCGGATGGTTATTCAGTCTGACTGGCATGTCGGTGTGCGTTCGTCAATTTTGGATTTCAAGGTTTTTCGTGAGCACGGTAGCTCAGAAAACCAGACTGGACATATGCTTGATAAATTATTCAGAAGTGAGTCAGCCCTGAGATCATCCACCAGGTTCGACAGGTTTTTTTTGATGCAGTCGTCGCGCTCATGCCCATTGACTCTGCTTAAACTTTGCAAATCTTTGGAAGACTTACAATAACCACAATTAAAACGGCGTTTCGTTCCATTTTGTTAAATCTGTCTAGAGTGATTTAAGGAACATATTTAAGAGAATCTGGCCTTGAACAGCTGCCAATGGTAGCTTCTGCACATGAGTAAATTTCATCACTACTGTTTTTTTGGTTTCGCTGCAATATGCCTTTCAGCTGAAGCGTCTGTTGCTCAGGAGCGCAGCCACTATCAATCCTGGCTTGAACTTGCTGCCGCGGATCAGACTTACGCTGATCGCGCGCTGGAGATCGGGCGAACCCAGGCTTTTTTGGATTTTCTTGGTGAGGGCTCTGTGGTCTTTCGCGGGGAGGGGCCGGTTGACGCTCTCGAGGAGTATTCGTCGCCTGATTTCCAAGGCAATGACCTCACTTGGGAGTCGCACTATATAGATGTGTCTCGAGCAGGTGATCTTGGTCTATCAGCTGGGCCCATGGTGAGCATCACTGCAGATGATGACAGCAACTTAAACAGCTTTGGCCATCTGGTTTCGGTATGGTGGAAGCAGGCGGGAGAATGGAAACTTGCAGCTGATATGTTTACTTTCATCCCAGGGTTTCTCTCTTTAGAAGTCGAACCGAGTTTCGAGGATACCCAACCAGTGTTTAATGAAACAGCATCAGCCCCTGTTGCTGAGCAAGCACGAAGCACCTTCCAGAGTTTGATTGATGCTGATAACTTATTCGGGCGCTCAATCAATATCCGCGGAGGCGAACGCGCGTTGCTGCGCTACGGCATGGAAAACATACGTGTGTACCTGCCTGGTATGGGCCCAGCGATTGGGGGTGAGGTTGCAAGTTCTGTGTACGGGGCTTATCTAGATGACTTACTCGACACTACAACGCCTATAGATCTGGATCATTTAGGGGGTTACCTTAGTAAGTCGAGAGAAATGGGTTTCACCTACGGAATAATGTCTACCAATCAGGAAGAGGAACGATCCGGGTTCAATAGTAACTACTTGCGCCTTTGGCGGCTGACAACGAAAAATGAATGGCGCATAGCGGTCGAAGTGCTGACGCCTTTTTAGATCTATGATTTTTTACCGCATCTTCCTCGAATCTTTGTCGTTGTTAATTAAAACTTTCGCCTTTCTTGGTCCCAACAAATCTAATGCTCGTAGAGTATTTTTACCGCCTCTGAATTACTATCTGCCTTTTGCCATAGAACTGCTCGGTGCCAGCGTTATTGACTATTCTAAGAGCGAGCTCGTGTGTTCCGGGTTCATGACGGCTGCTATCCCAGATGCTTCCATAGCCAAGGTTTGGTGAATTGGGATCAGTTTGAACCGATCGTACTTCGACTACGTCAGCTCGCGCTATTTGATAATCCAGCGTTTGCACTCGCATTCCGTCAATGAACAGCTCTATGCTCGCGATCCCAATGTCCTCACTGTACGCCCAGCCGCTGATTTCTACGTCGCCTTCAACGATTCCGTTTGCAGGAGGTGAGTCAATCCAGGCAATTATGGGGTAAGGACAGGGCTTTGCCTGTTCTGCTGGGGTTGTTTTCTCTCTTAGTGAGTCGATCGCATAAAACGAGAAAGCTTTCTCACCGGCAAACAAATCGAGAAATTGCAGGAACCTGATGGCTGAGCTGTGCTGGCACATTTCAGTCATCAAATCTATCTTATCCGATTCGAGTAAAGTGCTATCTTCGTTTATATATAGAGCTGGCCGGCCAGCGAAACGAGGAAGTGCCTTACTGTCCATGCCCCAAATCGAAAGTTGAGTTATGCGGCCATCCCTGACTGCCTTGCTTCGATCAAGCGTCAACGCTACGTCGGTAAGACCAAAAAATCTTAACTGAGCAGCAGTATAATAGTTATCGGTGATAATCACCGGCTTTGCGCCTTCGTATTCGTGATTAAGTAGTTCGCGCGTAAACGATGCGAACTCTTTCCAGCCAGCCATCTTGTTGGATAATATGCCTGTCCCAACAACTGGTTGCAGTTGCGCATGGTAAGCCTGACTGGAAACCCCAATGATAGCTATTAATGTCCCGATAAAGCCCGTAATCGGGATACTCAATAAGATGCGTCTCGTAGAGGCTGCGGTCCAGCGGTCAGCACCCCATTGCTCAAGTTCTGCGATCGTCGCGGGTAAGGCGATTATTAGCGGGAAATATCCTGAAAGTGGCCAGTGTATAGATGTGCTATTCGAGTCAGCCCATGGTGCAAAGAGCGTATAGGTCAGAAGATTTGTCAAAGCGAAGCTAAGTAAGAGAGCGGCGGAGCGATCTCCCTTCTTGGCCCCGCGATACAAATGGAATATCACAGATATTAAGGAGATAAAGAGTAGAGGCGTCACCAGGGCGGCTTGCTTTAAAATATGTAGTAATCCATCTGCCTGAAATTCCCACGGATGGCGCTCAACTAAGTAAAAATTGAAACTGCTGAATTGATTGCCGACGTTGAACAAGATGATTGGTGTTAGCCCGATTGAAGCGATAGAGATTGCGAGGTATAAGCGCGGGTTTCGCCATTGTTGTCTTTCAATGGGAAACAGGATAAGAAACAACAAAGCCGCAAGAGGGTAAAGAAAAAAGCGATAATGGGTACTTAAACCACAGCCGACAGCAACACCAGTCGCAAGCCAGAACACAAGCCCATTGGTTCGGAGTGCTCGTTCAAAAAAGCCGATTGCTAACAACCCGAAGAAAACTAAAGGGACATCAGGCACAGCAAGTAATCCCAGAAATCCACCAAGAGGTAGGCAAATAGAGTAAAGTGCAGAATATCTCGCAGCTCGTGGACCGTTGATGGGTCGAGCAATCCAGTAAATCAAAAGGGGTATGCTGGATCCAAGGATAAGAAATAACAGCCGCACTGCGAATGCGTTGCCCACCGTAAAATTGCTTCCAGCCTTCACCAGGAGTGCGGTCATAAAGGGCAAATCACTGTAGCCAAGACTAAGGTCAGTTGATGCTAGCCAGTAAAACGCTTCGTCACTATACAGGTCCAGTTTTGAGGCAAAGTAAACCTTGAGCCCCGTGATCAATAGAAGGGCCAAGACTAACCATGATGAAGAGGCTGTGGGAGGTGAGTGTTGCAGTTGCACCAAGTTTTCTCAGGCTGAGGTTAGAGGCTATACAGGCAAAGTGATGGTTTGCGCGTGAGTTTAGAGAATGTCCCCGATACTTGTGTGGGTCGGATTGGTTTGCTCCGTGACTCAAGAAAGACCTTGTAGTCATTGGAAGTATAAACAGTTTCTCGGTGTCTGTACCCCTAGAATCTAGCATAAAAGGTTTGATTAGAAAGAGCTAGCTTCGTCTCCTGTAGAGAGAAAAGCCTGGATCCAGCTGAAAAAAATGTTGGGTATCGGTAATTGTGAAAAGGTATAGGCGCCGGGGTGGGTGTAAATAAGCTTCTGATTTACCAATAAAATCGCCTTTATACCGTCCTCTGGAGTCACAATTTTTGCTCCTGGTAAAGGTAACTAACATTGTTCTGTCAATCGATACTCCGAATTTATGCGCCGCACCCCTTTGCCAGTCTGATGTTTCTTGCGTTTCCGCTCTTTTGGGTACGCATCAAACTTTACCTGTACAGGTCAGGAATAAATATCGTCGCATGCCAGTAAATACATAGAACTATGGTAAGACAACTTGATAGACTGTTTTACACGTCATCGGTATTCGGCAATTGTCCGAAAACCGACGTGAGAGATAAAAGTAAGGGTATCTAAGTCTGAAGGAGTGAAAAATGAGAACTAAACTCACATCGATGTTGGGTCTTTTTGCCGGATTAGCTTTTCTGGTCTCACATCCAGTGGCAAGCTTTGCTGACGGAGAGGTTGGTGAACATGTGAATAACATGCAAGCGCACCTCGAGAACTACGAAGGTGAGATAGCTTGGTTTTTGGATGAGTTGCGAAAAATCACGACCGCGTATGAAGGCGGCGGCTCGAATGAATATACCTCAGATATGCTTATAGACAATT
>DORE01000001.1:0-17995 GCA_003514305.1 Gammaproteobacteria bacterium
CAGCGAAGACGCTGTTGCAGACGGGGGCCAGACTGAGCAGGCCAGCTCGAGCGAAAGCGGTCAAAGCGCCGCCGAGGCGGCAGCTGCGGCTGCGGAGGAACGAGCGCGTCGGTCTGCTTTAGCAACCCGAATCTTCTACTTTGATTTTGACGTATCGGAATTTCGGGGATCAGACAGAGATGTCTTGACGTACCACGCACGTGATCTTGCCGCAAATCCAAGCAGACGAGTTCGACTAGAAGGGCATGCTGACGAGCGAGGAACGCGCGAGTACAACCTAGCTCTAGGCGAGCGGCGCGCTAACGGTATTCTAAATTATTTGATAGTCAATGGGGCAGCGCGCAACCAGATAGAAGTGGTCAGCTACGGAGAGGAGCAGCCTTCTGATCGCGCTACGAGCGATGCCGCGTACCAGCGCAATCGGCGTGTTGAACTTGTCGACCCCTAAATTGCTAAGCTTTGGCTGATTCCACTCTGCTCCCAGCCATGTGATTTCGGAAGATCGGTCGAGTCGAGAGACTCGGCCTTTTTTCGGACAGATCAGGCCAACTCTTGCTGTAAAGCAGCCCCGATTCGGCGCAATGCGTCATCCCCAGCCTTAATCCCTCCTGCGAAGGAAAGAAACGCGTGTATCTGATCGGTGTAACAAACGTGCTCTACTCGCACACCACTCTCTTTGAGTTTGTCAGCGTACGCCTGTCCTTCGTCTCTCAAGGGATCAAAGCCTGCCGTTATCACCAGCGCCGGTGCCAAACCGGCCAAATCCTGTCTAAGAAAACTCAATTCATACTCAAGAGCCTGATCCGGCGATTCCAGATAATGGCTCCTAAACCAGTCCATTCCTGCTTTAGTTAAAAAATAGCCTTCTGCAAATTCTTTAACTGATTGAAATTCAACCGCAGGATTCACGGAAGGATAGATCAAGACTTGAAATCGGGGCTGCGGGATGTTTGCCTTTTTGCATGCCAGCGTTACGGCGACCGTTAAATTGCCTCCAGCACTGTCGCCGGCAAGAGCGACACGGTGTGGATCAATTCCCAGTTCAGTGCCGTGTTCGCGCACCCATTGATAAACCTCAAGACCATCTTGATGGATTTGCTTTATCTTACTTGCCGGGGCCAACTCATAGTCCACTGACATAACATGACAGCCGCTGTTAGCGGCCAAGTGCTGAGTCAAAGTATCGTACTCATCCACATCGCCGAGTACAAACCCCCCCCCATGAAAATAAATACAGCACGCTGCGCGATCGTGCTTAGCATTTTCGGGAATGTAATGACGCACCTTCACTCGCCCACGGCTCAGAGGAAAAAATAAATCTTCAGTCTTTCGCATCACTTTCGGCAATGGCGCAAAAGGATTGCCTCGCTCTTTACGCCAGGCACGAATCTGCTCTGGGGTTCCTTCCTCTATTTGCGGCAAACGAGCCGCCGAGTCCGCAACTTTCTGAGCAAACTCCTCAAGCGCCGATGCACTCTTGGCTCTCAGGCTAATAGTTAAATTATCCTTTTTCTTCATATCAAGTAGACACCGCGATCAGAAGAACATGTTTTTGGACCTGGCAGGTTCAAAACCAACAAGCCACGCCAGCAGAATTAACAACAAGAATCCCGGCAACACATTCACTGCAATCTCGACAACAACCTGATCAGTCAAACCAAAAAGTGCGGCTAGGCCGTAGGCAAACATGGCAAGTAAATGGATCAGCAGGTAATTGTTGATAAATGGAGCGCTGTTGTGACTCATTGGCCAAGGCCGACAGAAAAACAACCAGCGAAGCGCAACTACCACACCCAACAGATCGGTTGGCCAAAACAAAAGAAGGTTAAAATTGTGGTGAGTATCAGTGTGATCAGAGACAAACCAACTACCGAGCATCAATAAACCAAAGATGCCGCTAAATAAAGCTGTCACCAGACCGATTAGCCCCAGCAAGCGAAAGCTCAACCCAGCTGCTCTGAGACTGATACGCGCATTCGTTGCAAAATAGGACATAGGTATCCGCTTCAGCATCATCAGCAAAACCACCAGCGGCACAAGCAACCCAATCGAAGCAATCTGATATCCACTTCGCTGAATGGTAGGCGGTGGAAACTCCATAATCAGCTGATGATCTGAAAGTAGCGGCAGCACTTCTTCAGCTCCACCCACATCTGAATTCATTGCCTTCAACCGCTGCCGCAAAATCATAGGCCGAAACATATCGTCCCATTCAGTTACCTGCTGATCAATATTGCTGTTCATCAGCACGTCCAGCGAAAATCCGATTAGAGACAGTGACGCATAGTGCTCTCGTATATGATGGCGAAAAGTCTCCTCAGTGACGCCACTGTATTGAGCAGAAATGGCCCCGTTTAAAGCCTCATCTAAGTAATCTCGCACACGGGTCGTGCAGTTGTCGAAAAAGTAGTGATAGCTATAATTGAGATTTTCCGACCGAAGATTCCACATCAATCTACGGTAGAGTCTCTCTTTTTGAGGGTTTGTAAGGTTAAGACGATCCTGCCATACCGTTCTGCCTTGAGCACGATATACATCGAATTCACGAGTCGGCGGGTTGGTCGCTAAGTGGTAATTCATGACGCCTGAAAAAAAATTATAGGAAAAGTCAACGACTCCACCGCTAACGTCGAACACTCCCCAGTTGAATACCAAATCAATGTTTGCATTTTCGTCATGGAGACGAAGCGCAGTATGTCCAAAGTTGTCCCAGACGTTGTTACCCACATCCACTGTAATCAGATAGAAATGCAAGCCATTCAGATCAGCTGGGACCTCGGTTTCAGCCCGGTCAAGAGGCGGCAACTGAGCAAGGGCAGCAGCGTTATATGCTATCAGCAGTAACGCAGAACAGACGAGCCAACGATGGAGCCTGTTTGCAGTCGAATAGCTATTTGGTTTGATTACTTCTGATGAACCCACTTGATCCGCCGGAAAAACTGCGAAAAATTCTTCGATATCGTATCAGAGGAGTGAATTAGATCAAGACGATACCGAGGGACCTCAACTTCAGAACTCAGATCCACTCAAAACGTCAAAGCGAACGTATATGATACAGACCAGCGATAGCCGAAATTACTCATATGCGGCTAGTAACGCTTGATCTGGCTGTCGAAACCAACTTTGGCCCGGTTAACTCTCTCGCTCCTCTGACATGCGCTCACCACGCAAAATATTGACCATACCGTAATTTCCTTCATGACAAGCATACTCATAGAGCTGTCCATCGACTTTGGACATGACGGTCATCACCTGAATTTTATCGACGAAAGTCGACGGGTCATTCAGCGTGTACTCATATTCCATGGTGTACGGACCCGACCGTGTGAAACGCTCGGTGAGCAATTTGTTCTCAGACGATCCGTAGACACTGAAGCTCTGAGTCAGGCTATTGAAGTTTTTCGTTTCGACCACGAGAGTGTCTCCTTCCCAAAAGCCGCGCGAGTCGCCTGTCCAAAGCCTGATGTCATCGTCCAGACCGGGGCGATCGTACAGCGAAACTATCCGAGCGTCGTGAATCATTTCAGTCATGATCACGACTGTGTCCTTACTTTGGATAACCTGAACATTGTTGTTATAGAGATTTGGCTCGAAGGGAGGTCCCGAATTAAAGCCTACGATGCACCGCTCGGAGAGCCCTCGGTCCTCTGGCCCATTCTTCGCGATTCCTCCTACTACCATGCGAACCGGCCTTTCGCCTGGTTCATCCGGACCTAAACCGCCTACCTGCACAGGCACACCCTCTACAGTGGCTGGAAGCTTACCATCAGCGGGATAGATAAGCCGAGCGGTCCGGTTGTCATCTCCATTTCCCATCTCCGTCCAGAAAGTGTTATATCCACCTACACCCTGGTTATTGAGGGCCTCCAGGCCAAGTTCCGTCTGTGCTTTAAAAGCCTCGACCTCCTGCGGCGTCAATTCGCTTTTGTTACCAAAAAACGCAGGCCGCTCCAGCGGAATCACTGAACTAAAGTTCCAGACCCCCTGGAGATCGGGTTGACCCCAAACGGTACGATCTGGCGAATAAGTTTCCTGTGCTGAGACCTGGCCAGTGGACAGCAACACCATGATAACAGTAGCAAGTGCATGACCCTTCATGTGAATCTCCAATTCTTGTTAAACGCGGTTGACCAAATTGTAACCGAAATTAGCCCCACTGGCAGTTCGAAACAAGCTCATTCCGGACTTACAGACTGGTTTCCCGAGTTACCTGTAATGCAAAAAACAGGAGTCGGATTGCCCCATCCGTCCAGATGACCCCTATGCTTCAGCGAACTTGATGCTATTATTAAGCCCCACTTCACGAAAAACTAAACAATCAGGAAGTCAGCATGGACGGCGCAACTGCACTTATTGATACGCTCTCCGACTGTGGCGTAGAATTTTGTATAGCTAACCCGGGAACCTCGGAGATGCATCTGGTTCAAGCTCTGGATGCGGTCCCAAAAATAAAATCCGTCTTGGCCTTATTTGAAGGCGTGTGCACTGGTGCCGCAGATGGCGTCGGCCGTATGACTGGAAAGCCGGCAGCAACACTCTTGCATCTCGGGCCCGGGATGGCCAATGGCATCGCTAATCTGCACAACGCTCGCCGGGGCAATGCGCCGATGATCAACATCATTGGTAATCACCCAAATTACCACGTGGGCTTCGATGCTCCTCTTACATCTGACATCGACACCCTGGCGAAAAATTTCTCCTGTTGGATTAAAAATTGCTCAACGTCGGAAACCCTCGCTCAAGATGGCGCAGATGCCTACACCGCCTCGCTGAGGCAGAGTGCGGGGACCACTGGACAGATCGCAACTCTAATAATGGGTGCGGACGCCGCTTGGGGCGACAGTAGCGGCCCCGCCACCCCCAACCCTGAACCTATCCGTGCCACTGTCAATGAAACCGCAATAATTGAGGCCGCTGACATTCTTTTGAAGGATGGAAAAACAGCGCTGCTTCTGGAAAATCAGGGCGCCGAGCAAGCAACTATGGAGATTGCCAGCCGTATTGCGAACAAGACCGGATGCCGATTGCTGAACGGCACCTTCCCCGCTCGCATCGATGGCGGCCCCGGCCGAGTTTCTGTCGAGAGGCTTCCGTATTTTCCAGAGCAAATACTCGCCGCACTAAACGGCACCGAGCACCTTATCTTAGTGGGCGGAGAAATCCCTGCTTCCTTTTTTGCCTACCGCGGAATTCCCGGGCAGATGGTGCCAGAAGGTTGCAAAGTGTCCCGACTGTCCTTCATTGAGGAAGATTCCCTTGAGGCACTTCAGCGAGTCGCCGAGCGCATTGGCGCGACACAATCGGAGGTCACCCGGTTTCAGAAAGCAGACATCAGCACACCCATAGGTGAGCTGAACAATAAGTCGACTATCCAAGCTATCGCGGCGACCATGCCTGAAGATTTGATCGTATGTACAGATTCCGGCGGAGGAAACGCCGCCTACCCGTTTTGCCAAAACACGGCGCCCAACAGTTGGCTGAGCCTCACAGGAGGCGCAATTGGTCAAGGCGGGCCTTGCGCCACGGGCGCGGCGTTAGCCTGTCCAGACAGACCTGTATTGGCTCTGCTTGGGGATGGCGGCGCCGCCTACACTATTCAGTGCCTGTGGACTCAGGCCAGAGAAAACCAGAATGTCACCACGGTAATCTTCGCCAACAATTCCTACAGCATCCTCAATGTGGAATACGCCAAACTGGGAGTGGAGAATCCGGGCGACATCGCCAAGAGCCTTTTTGATATTGCCAATCCGGAGATCGACTGGATAGATCTTGCCAAGGGATTCGGAGTGCCCGGCGCCAAAGCACAGTCGGCAGAAGACTTTTGCAAACTGCTGGAGAAAAGCTATGCGACACCTGGGCCGTTTCTGATTCAGGTAGGCGTCGGATTGCAAAGATAATCAGGCCAAATCAGAGTTCCGCTTGACGCCTCCCAGCCTGACGTAAAAAGAATCAGCTCTTTTGCGATCATCGTCAGGTCTGGACCCCATCAGACTCACTGCTGGGATCACGACAATAGGCAGTACCAGAGTGAGAAATGAGGGATCCCGCCACTCGCCGAGGAACGTAATCAACTCATACCATGCCTGAGCAAAACCACCAGCCGTGGCGTTTTCAGCGCTGCCGAACAGGGTGTTGAAAAACCACATAACCAGACCGCTTGCAAAACCTGTTGCCATACCCCAAAACACGCCTCGCTCGGTGGTGCGGCGCCAGTAAAACACGTATCCAACTGCGATGGCCGGAGGCACTACCATCGCAAACCCCAACAGCACCAGCTGGAGCACGGAGCTGATATTTCCAAGCCAAGCGATCACTGCCGCAGCGGAACCGTAGAGCACCGTAACTATTTTATAAGCGCGGAGCTTTTGGTCAGAGTCATAGTTTTTCGCTGCGGGAATCCAGTCATTCACAAACATGGTCGCGCTGGCCAGCAGTATTGGAGCTCCCGAAGAAATCACCGCTGCCAGTACCGCTGCCAAGGCAACGCCGCCAAGAATTGGTCCGGTGTCCATAGCCAACTGCGCAATATTCAGATAACTGGTCAGGCCACTTTCGGACCCATAAGTCGCCATGGTAAGAATACCGATAAAGCCAGCCACCATGGGCATCATGGCGGCAATGATTCCGGCCAAGAAGAATCCGGGTATCAAGTAGTCCTGTTTTTCGGCCGAACTCGCGTAATTGGCATAAACGGACGCTGCAGGGGTGTGAATCGTCGCAGAAATAAAAAGGGCAATAATGGTCGCCCAACCTATGCCCGTGAAGCTCCACCAACTCGACTGGTTTTTACCTGCGTCAGCGAGCATACCGTCGGCCATAGTAGCGACAGCTCCCCAGCCGCCCAGATTGTTCATCGCAATAATGCCAACAAGCAGCAATCCAAGGATAATCACTGAGCAGTGTACGACATTTGCAATAGCGGTTCCCTTCAAACCCCCTGTCACCGTGAACGTCACAATCAAGAATCCTCCAATAGCTACCCCCACAACGAACGGCAAACCGGTTACGCCGCTGACAATTGAGCCAATGACATAGGGCTCGATGATATTCACGACTAGATACTCAGCCTGTACGCACAGGCTGGTAAGCCATTGGCACCGATAGGAACCGAACCGATAGTCGAAGACCTGACCGACGCTGACAACCTGAAGACGACGATAAGGAATCGCGAAGAACAGGCCCACCAGAAAGAGTGCCGCGAATGAGTTTACCCCATACCAGAGGTGCCCCAAGCCCTCGCTTATAACATCGCCAGCAACACCGTAGGTTCCAGCGCCGCCAATTCGAGTGCCTGCAACGCCGGCGGCGAGCATGAAAATGCCAAGACTGCCACCTCCGACAGCCCAATCACTGGCGGTGCTGTTTTTACGATTTAAGTAAATGCCAAGCGCGCCGAAGAACCCCAAGTAGAGTATAATGACAGTGGCAGTGATACTCATGCGCGGCTCCCGCTGCAGTAATGCGACTTGTTGCTATTGTGTATTTAGCGTCTCACCCATACTTGGCGTGCATGCTGCACATCAGCCAACTGCCCAGATTCGCGCCGCCCTTGCCGCGGGTCAGATTTCGATCTACTGCTTCCGACGACCTTCAAGCAGACGGTAAAGTTGAAACACAATCGAATTAGATGCGGTCGTCATACTACACTAGCAATGCATACGGCATCCACAGCGCGAATAGTGGGTTTAACCATTCCACACGGCAAACGCTGAGAGGAACACACTATGGCGAATCCGACGCCGGGGACTAATGACTGGTTGGATCAGGTAGTGGAGGAGACCATCGATCCTGATCGACCCATCATAGACCCCCATCATCATCTGTGGAAAAGGCGATTCGGCAGTAATTACTTGCTGGAGGAACTCTGGCGCGACACCGGAAGTGGGCACAATGTGGTCAAGACGGTGTTCATGGAATGCAGCGCTTTCTACCTGCGTGAGGGGCCGGAGCACTTGAAACCTCTGGGCGAAACTCGTTTCATCTCAGACCTGGCGTCAATCAGTGCCGCTACTCAGAACCACGCCACTGTTGCCGGCATAATTGGACACGCTGATCTTACGCTTGAGCAGCAGAACCTTATCGAGCTCTTGGAACAACACAAAGAGGTTTGTGCCGGAAAGTTTCGCGGCATCAGACATGCTGGAGCTCACGACAGCAGGCCCGACGACCTTTTCATACCTGGTCAGGCTCCTAAGGATCTCTATCATAAACATACCTTCAGAACGGGGCTCAAATTACTAGGCAGCATGGGACTGACGTATGACGCTTGGCACTATCATCATCAAAACTCAGATTTTATTGACCTCGCACAAGCGGTGCCTGAGTGCGTTTTCGTTTTGGATCATCTCGGGACCCCCCTTGGGGAGGGCGTCTACCGAAACCACAGGGAAGAGATCTATCTAAACTGGAAAAAGGATATGCAAAGACTTGCCAGACTCCCTAACGTCTGCGTAAAACTTGGTGGGCTGGCGATGCCGGATAACGGATTCCGATGGCATCAATCACAAAAGCCACCTAGCTCCGATGAGATTATCGCCAAACATGAACGGTATTATCTTCATATGATTGATTGCTTTGGCCCGGAACGGTGCATGTTCGAAAGCAACTTCCCCGTAGACAGGCTTTCCGCTGGCTACCACACTCTCTACAACGCCTTCAAAAAAATGACCCTCACCTTTTCTGAACAAGAAAAGCATGCGATGTTTTTCAGCACAGCGGAAAAAGTCTATTCACTGACAGATTAAGTAAGAACACGCCCTATACCACTTTGATTTTTGGTCTTGACGGCACGCTAAGCGATCCAGCGCAAGGGGCAGTGCGCTGCATGACTTCGCATTTACATCCTTTGTCATGCCACCCCGAGCGGATCAAGAGATAACCCGATATACAGAACCCTGTCCTAAAAAACATGGCTTTCAGCTCGCAGTCTACACTTCAAATTTGCGAATAATTGCCATCTAAGTTATGAAATTATCAGGTTTAATCCGTTTCTTTGACTTCATCAGCGGACCCGCCGCGACCGAAATTAAATCAGAACAATTACGGGAGCCGCTCAGCGACAGAACCATCGATTAAGAAGCGTTAATGATGGAGGATCATGCGATTGATCTGCAGGCGGCTTATAAAAATTAGTTACAGAGCGTTTTGGCGCCCTGAGGCCAAGGCTACTGAGAGCAACTTGAATCTGAGCAAGCGATTTCCCTGTTCGCCTCTTTTTCAGAGCTTTTAACGCACTAACATAGCGCTGAGAACAAGAGAAACTTATTTCTTTCCTAACCGTTTAATGACCGCGCTGCTGGTTAGCACAATTTGCTCACCAGAACGGAGAACGCAGCGCATAAAAACCATATTACGACCGCGGCGGATGGTCTCCGCCTCTCCCATAATTAAGTCTCCCTCACTTGCAGGCGCGACAAACTCATTATTACAGCTCACTGTCACGACGCTCTCGGCCTCCGAGCCTCCATTTGCACCAAGACAAAGGGTGTAATCCGCGAGAGACATCAAGACACCTCCATGGACCGTCTTGTGCGCATTGCAATGGCGAGCCTGCGCCCTGAACGCCGTCCGCGGATGTGTCCCGTCCATGTAGAAAAAAAACGGCCCGATATGGTCCTCCGCCATGTCTCCCTGCCAGTGTCGATAGCAGTCAGAAATGTCATAGTCGATAGGTTTAAAACTCATAATCTACAAAAGCCTTTGTCATGCCCGGTTTAAGCATCGGGGGATAAGTGAATCCGCATAAATTCTCACAATCTTGAACGGCAACGTAAACCACTACCGAGTAACGTCACCAGCAGCAGTGCTGACTCCTGCTGTCAGCAGGGTTAGGAGCAACCGAACATAACATAGTGTGTGCAGTCGCGTAACTTTGGTCTGAGCGGCCAGACGATTGAAGGGACTACGTTGACATTATCGGGCTTTTTGGTACCTCTTCAAGACTGCGTCAACCAAAACGAATCCATATGCCGCGAATGGCTGAGCCGCATCCTGCTCAACTAGATAAATTTGCGCAACTCCACAGGCCGGTCAGAGAAGTTCTTGATTACTAAACGATCCGGATTTTCGACCAACTGAGAGAACTCCAGCGCCAATTCGTGGCTGACTTCCAACACCTGGCTCCAGTTTTCTAGCCTTTTGTCCTCGCTGTATCGTTGAAAGTCATTGCGATCAGGAATCCTGCCACCTGGCAGGCGAGCCATAAACTCAGCACTGGGTGTCACCACAACGACATTATCGAAATGATTTAAGGGGGGCTGCCTCCAAAAAAGCTTTTTATCGAACCATCCGGGCGTAATAGTGGAGCTGAAGTGTGGATAGAGAACGAGGCCGTCGATGGAATTAAAAGGCAAATCAAAATGATAGTCAGTAATACCGCCATCCCAATACAGACCTCTACGTGCTCCTTGAACATCCCTTACGCCTTTCAATAAGAAAGGAATTGATCCGCTGGCCAGCATTGCATCAGGGACGTTGCTCTCAGTCAGAGGAACAATGGCTGTATCCAGGTCGCTTAACGAAGCAAATGGGCTTTGCCCCTGGTTACTTGCTGGCATTGTTGAGAAAATCGTTCGCTGGAAGAACCACGAAAGCGAGCGTCTACTGAACAGGTTCGCGATCGCACTTCCCGCCAAGGCCAATTTCTGTAGGTTGGCGGATTCAGACCCTGCTAATCCTTTGCAGCGGTCTGCCACGATATGAGTCTGAATCAGCTGATTCGCTGCAATCTCACCAGCGCCTGAAGATCCCAGTGCTGCCGCTAACATCGAACGCATTTTTTCCGTAATTTCCTCAACAGTTGGCTGGGCAGAGTAGGTTTCCCGGCTGTAACGAGCGGCCAGTTCATCTATTGCACGCAGAGGGGTTGCTGTACCGAGACAGCATAATCGCCAAGCCCCTGCTGATGAGCCTAGCGTCATCAGAGGCTTATCTCTTTTGGCAAAATAATCACCGAAGAGAAAACGATCCAGACCGTACAGTACGAACCATTTAGGCCCTCCTGACGCGCCCACCAACAGGGAAAACTGAGCTGGATCGAGGCCGTTCTCCTCGATTTGGCTTTTGGCTCTGGATCCAGCATAGATTTCAAGTGCAGACATAAGACAAGATGATATAGTCCGTTAAGGTATGGCGCTAGCGTGCCCTTCGCTTTTTATGAGTTATCCAAACAGGCTCAAAGCACTCACGTCCCCATTCGGCTGAGAAAAGATGAAAGCTACAGCCTTGAGCGCAATCATCCATGACCGGAAGACGCTTCTCTATCTGCTGGCCATTGGCAACACCACTGCATTCGCAGTCTGGCAAGTCATGCTGAACAATTTCGTTGTTGAGCATGCATCGTTCGGCGGCGAAGAAATCGGCATATTACAGAGTCTGCGTGAAGTCCCCGGCTTTCTGGCTTTTACTGCGATACTGGTTATGCTGATCATCCGTCAGCAAAGCTTCGCCATCCTGTCTTTGCTGCTGCTCGGGCTAGGCACTGCGATTACGGCGTTCTATCCGGCAGCCCTGTGGCTTTATTTCAGTACAGTCATTATGTCGATTGGCTTTCACTATCTCGAAACGCTCCACAATTCATTGAGCCTGCAATGGCTCTCTACAGATGAAACGCCGGAAGTCCTCGGCAAACTTCTGAGCGTGAGGGCCATGTGCAATTTTTTAGTATTGGGCAGCCTGTATATTTATCTATTGATCTACAATGTAGATTACGTGCTGGTGTACCTGATCGCGGGTGGCATAACTATAGCCATAGGCATGTTTTGCTGGATTGGAATCCCAAGATTTAATGATCCGGTAACACAGCGAAAGCAGTTGTTTCTGCGAAAGAACTACTGGCTTTACTATGCTCTGACATTCCTCGCTGGTGCCCGTCGTCAGATTTTTGTTGTATTCGCCGGTTTTCTTCTGGTGGAAAAATTCAATTTCCCCGTGGAAAATGTCGTGCTTCTGACTTTGGTCAATTCAGCACTTACTTTCTGGCTCGCGCCCAAAATTGGCAGATTAGTTGGCATGATCGGTGAGAGGCGCGCGCTGACATTAGAATATATTGGCCTGATTTTCGTTTTTGTCAGTTACGCATTCGTTGACAATCTCGCGGTCACGATAGCGCTTTATTTACTGGATCACCTATTCTTTGCCATGGCGATCGCGATCAAAACCTACTTCCAGAAAATCGCCAAGCCTGAGGACATCGCGGCAACTTCTTCAATCAGCTTTACCATCAATCACCTTGCCGCAGTGGCCTTGCCGGCCTTGCTGGGTGCCGTCTGGATCATTGATCATCGTGCCGTTTTTCTCATTGGTGCTGGTATTGCCCTGAGCTCTCTTCTGTTGTCTCAGCTGATTCCGGATTCGCCAAAATTTGGACAGGAAACCCGCCTCGGTGCCGCAGCGAACCAATCGAGCCTCTCCTGAAGCAACCGGTTCTGGCAGCTCTGAACCTTGAGCCCTACACCGGGATGATTGAGAGGAATGCTACAGGTACTATAATATATGTATTGGTCCAACCCGACCCCCGCAGAGACAACATTCAGGTAAATCACACCGTGCATCCGGTCTCTCAGAAATGAAAATTAGCCCAATCGTCAAGCACTTGGTACTGATCGGTGGCGGCCACAGTCATCTGGCGGTACTTCGCAGGTTCGGCATGCATCCTGTGCCCGGTCTGGCGGTGACTCTGATCAGCCGAGAGGTTGTGACCCCGTACTCCGGGTCATTGCCTGCACATCTTGTCGGTCTGTACAGCCGCGACCTGATGCACATTGATTTGCGCCCGCTGGCGCAGTTTGCGGGCGCGCGTCTGATTCAGTCAGAAGTGACAAAGATCAATCTCGAAGACCGCAGCATCGAACTCTGTGATCGGCCCGATATCCCATTTGATTGCCTATCACTGAACATCGGCTCACGTCCAGACAGCGCATTGATTACGGGAGCCTCTAACCACGCGCTGGCAGTGAAACCGATTGACAAATTTCTTCGGGAGTGGAAATTCATCAAGCAGCAGGCCAGCACTACCCTGTCAACGGGCGAGAACTATCGACTGGCTATCGTTGGCGGCGGGCCGGCCAGTGTTGAGCTGGCCTTTGCCTCGCAAATTGCGATTGAACAGTGCGAGGGGACCAGCGGACAAAAAGCCGGACGATTACAAATTTGTCTCGTCACCGCGGGAGATAAATTGCTGACGGGGCATAGCACTCGAAGCCAGGAGTTTGCTCTGCGGGAACTCGAGAGCAGGGGTGTTGAAATTCGCTTTGGCGGGCGCGTCGCCCGCTTTGGGAAAAACAGACTCGTGCTGACCGATGACACGGAACTGGAGTGCGATGCGGCAATTTATGCAACCGGAGCAAGTTTGCCAGAATGGCCGTTTCAATGCGGACTTGCGAAGAGCGCAGATGGATTCATTGAAGTTGGCCCAACGCTGCAAACCAGTAGTCACGACTTTGTCTTCGCGGCCGGTGATGCCGCCACCATACGCAATGAACCAAGGCCGAAATCCGGTGTCTACGCAGTGCGTCAGGGGAAAATTCTAGCGATGAACTTGCGCCGCTTTGTAACCGGTCGACCACTCAAGCGCTACACTCCGCAAAAAAAGACGCTGGCACTTATCAGTATGAGCAACAAGTCGGCCATTGCCACCCGAGGTGACTGGTTCTTTCAGAGTGCTAGCATGTGGCGGCTGAAAGACATCATCGATCGACGCTTCCTGAAAAAATACTCTGAACTGCCACAAATGCCCGTTGAGCTGGACATCGCACCAGGGCTACTGGACCAACAGGCAGAGACCAAACTTCGAAATCATGCCATGCGCTGCGCTGGGTGCGGGGCGAAAGTCGCCAGCAGCGTGCTGGAAGAAGTTCTTGACGAGCTCCCTGAATTAAGACGTGACGATGTTCTGAGTGAATCGGGTGGCGCTGAAGACGCGTCACGTATTCAACTGCCGGACGGACGAATACTTTTGCAAAGTCTAGACTTTATCAAAGCATTTACCCACGACCCGTTCCTATTTGGGAAAATCGCAACCAATCACAGTTTGAGCGATATATATGCCATGGGCGTGCAGGCACACTCTGCTCTGGCTCTGGCCGGGCTGCCGTTCGCGGAGAGAAGATACAGCAGGCAGCAGCTCCGGGAACTCATGCTTGGCTGCAGTGAGGCGCTGGAAGAAAATGGCTGCAGCCTGATCGGCGGGCACTCGGCAGAAGCGGAGCAATTACAATTTGGAATGGCCGTCAACGGCTTTGCAGCGCCGGAAACCATCCTGACAAAAAGTAACCTCAAAATTGGAGATACATTGATACTCACAAAACCATTAGGCTCCGGGACTCTGCTTGCCGCTGACATGCGTCATCAGGCACGCCATGAGTGGATGGATGCTCTCATGCAGAGCATGCTCAGTTCGAATCGGAAAGCATCCGAAATTTCTGTGGCGCATGGTGCTCACGCCTGCACAGATATCACCGGCTTTGGACTCCTAGGTCATCTTCTGGAAATGCTGGCGAACAATTGCATGGGCGTGACTCTGCTGCTCGAACAGATTCCGACTTTTGCAGGTGCTCTGACAACCCTAGGCAGTGGAATCGTAAGTTCACTCCACACCGATAATCAACTGAATGCGGCTCGGATAAGCAATCAGGTCGATTTTCAAAATCACGACCTTTTCCCTGTGCTATTTGATCCGCAAACCGCCGGCGGGCTGCTGATCAGCCTTCCACGCTCCAGAGCCAAGGCCTGTCTCGACAAGCTGGTTGCGACCGGTCACGACCGAGCCGCAATAATTGGCGAAATCATTGAAGCGAAAGACGCCGGCACGATCATACTGTCCTAAAAGCATCCGTCAGGCTTATCTGGAAGCGAACTGAAAGCTCAGGTATATTCGCGGCTGCGTAGCTGACGCAAAAAAAGGACCATTTATGACCATGCAACAATTTGCCTGCTTCGCCGCACTAAACATGCTTCTGCTGACGCCGCTGGGCAGTGCGCAGGACAGTGGAACGAGCGCTGTGCTGGATCGCTACAACGGACTGTCACTGCCACGGCAGGGGCCGACAATAGACGCCAGTCTAGCGCAAAGACTGTTCCGTCGCGGCAACACTTTCAGTAGTTTGGGTCGCTATGAAGAGGCCATTAACGAGTACAAAAAAGCCATCAGTGCAGATCCAGGTTTTTCTAACGCAATTCGCAACCTCGCTAATACTTACTACTTCCTCAAAAACTATGAAGAAGCCAAACCCCTACTGGCGCGTTTTATTGAGCTCGAAACACAAACTACAGCGCCTTTGATTGCCGCCGTGCAGACCCTCGGGGAACTTGAACGGGAGAGCCAAAACTACCGACGCGCAATCGAATACGACGAACGCGCGATCGAATTGGTGCCAGATGACGATTCGCAAATACACATCATGGCGAATACCTACAATAATAACGGCTATCCAGATCTTGCGATTCGCGTTTATCAAGCCGGCATCACAGCGATGCCCGACAATGCTTTTTTTGACCGGAGCCTCGGTCGCCTTTTAGAACAATCAGGGCGACTGGAGGAGGCATTGGCAGCCTACCGATCGGCCTCGGTAAAGGATGCTGACTCCGATTTTTACGCCGATCTGGTCAAAAGCCTAGAGCGCCGCCTCAAAAGCCAGTGAATTAAGGTGTCTTAATGTTTCTTCTCGCTCCGACGCTTCCTGATCAGCCAGCTGAGCGACGCGCCGATAGAACGACTTCAGCTTTCCTTCTTCCTGATCCAGCAGCACTTCAAACGCTGGGATCCAGTCATTGTAAGAGGCTACTGTAGACAACTGAGCATTATTTAACTCTCTGGCAAACCAGGCATCATATCCACCATACCCCTGCCAGCTTTCCTTCTGCAACTGGTAAGCTGCACGCAATTCCGACTGCAGCGTTCTCTTGCGGCTTCTCTTTTCTGCATCTGGCAGCTCACTTTCGTAAAGCTCATGAAAACGACCGCGCCAGAACGTCACAAGCGCGGCGAAGTCGGACTGGCGAGCGAGGCTGAGCTCGGCGCTTTCGAGCAAATGTTTATCATTGAGGGACTCAGACCACCTTCTTATGCCTTCTCTCTCCACTGTCGTGGCGAAGCTTTCATTGAAGCTTGTATCTCCTGCGGCAAAGGCCACCTGATGTGCCAACTCGTGGAAAACCAACCCTGCTAGCTGATAGTCCGAGCGATCCACCACGGTACTCATCAGTGAATCATCAAACCAACCAAGCGTTGAATACGCGTCGACACCTCCGGTGTAGACATCCAGCCCCTGTAATTCAAGCTGCTCAGCATACGCAAGAGCCTCAGACTCCGAGAAATAGCCTCGATAGGACAGACATCCGGCAACGGGGTAGCACCAGCTGACAGCCTGCGTCGAAAATTCTGGTGCAGCAAACACATTCCAGACTACATGCTCCCGCCCGATATCCACATAGGTCAGGTAGTTATCGTCAACGGGAAGCTCAAGTTCAGACAAGGCGAATTGTCTGATCTGCAGTATCCGTTCAAATTTATCCCGCAACTCTTGTGGCAGATCCTGCCTCACGAGCAAAGTCTTTATGTCCTGACGATCTGTCAGAATTTTCAATTGCCCTCTTGCTGCCTGAGAATAGTAAGAGATCGCCTCGCAAGAGATGAGCAGTAGAGGGATCAGTGCGAGACCAGTAAATTTAACACCAGCGCACCAGCCACGTGTCAGCGGACGAAGCGAATTCGGCCTTATCTTGACTGCGGCCACTTAAGCCAGTTCCCCTTGCAGAGTGACGATGACGACCCGCTCTGCAGCAAAATCTCTGTGTTCTCCTAGATAAATACCCTGCCATGTCCCTAGCTGCAATTGACCATCACGCACGGGAACGGTGAGTTCACTGCCCAGCAGCGCGGATTTCAGGTGAGCAGGCATATCGTCAGGACCCTCTTCAATATGCTCGAAATACTGTGCACTTTCTGGCGCCAGCCGATTGAAATACGCTTCCATATCGCTGCGGACAGTAGGATCCGCATTTTCATTCAAACTTAACGAAGCAGACGTGTGCTGCAGATGGAAATGCACCAAGCCGATGGACAAGCTAGCGAATTCCGGCAGCTGTCGACAAATTTCATCAGTAACCAGGTGAAACCCTCTGGATCTGGCCTTCAATTCAATACATCTCTGAACCCACATCAACGACCTACCAGCTCGATCTCAAACAGATTTGCCCAGTGTTTACCGGTAACAAACAGCCTCTCTGACTCGGCGTCCCAGGCAATGCCATTCAGCACGGCCTCGTTGCTCCCCAGCTCAGTCCGCTCTGATAAGCCAGTAAGATCTATAAGAGAATTGATGCTTCCCGTTGTCGGATCGATTCTTACGATGAAGTCTGTTTGCCACACGTTCGCCCAAACTTCACCATTAATGTATTCCAGCTCGTTCAAGTTATTTACTGGCGATCCCTGTAGCGTTACTTCAACAGAGCGAACCGGAGAGAAATCTTCAGGGCTAAGGAATTGGAGTCTGGCAGAACCATCACTCAGAATCAGATGCTCCCCATCAAAAGCGAGTCCCCAGCCTTCGGTCGGATTGTAGTGCGTGCCTGTTTGCTTAAAGTCATTTTTATCGTAGACAAAAACCATGTGCGATTGCCAGGTGAGCTGGTAGATTTTATCTCCAACAATCTCGATACCTTCACCGAAGTAGCGGCGTCCGAGCGGTTTGCTCATTATTTCGCTGGCATCTTCAACAGAGACTTTACTGAGCTTAGAAACCCCGCGTTTTCCAGTTCCCTCGTAGAGAAAACCTTCATGAAATACCAGCCCCTGCGTAAAGGAGGACATGTCATGTGGATAGACATTCACAACGCGAAACCCAAAGCGGGTGGGTTCTGTCTGCGCATTCGCCACACATGACGGAAGGAAAAAGAATAAAAGCAGAAGAAATAAACGCATGAAATTCAACTTCGAATTGCTGAGCATTAGTTATAGCATACCAGCAAATAGTGCAGGCTTTCGATGTTCGTTATT
>DORE01000001.1:18363-21200 GCA_003514305.1 Gammaproteobacteria bacterium
ATGATTGTTTGTTCTGCAAAATCATCTCAGGCGAAATTCCCTCAAATGAGGTCTATTCGGATGATCAAGTCTACGCTTTTCACGACATCAATCCGGCTGCTCCGACGCACGTACTGGTCGTACCCAAAAAACACATTTCAGCGGTCAATGATTCATCCGAAGAGAACGAGTCATTGCTCGGCGCACTTTTGGTCGCCGCTAATAGAATTGTTACCCAGTTAGATCTTGAGAGGGCGGGCTTCCGCTACGTAATCAACACCGGATGTGATGGTGGTCAAACCGTTTTCCATCTTCACCTTCATATTCTTGGTGGCCGCCCCTTAAGCTGGCCCCCGGGCTGAATAAACGGCCAAACTAATCTTGCAAAGCAGAGATAGACTCCTTGCTGGCCCTAACCACTCCCCGTTCTGTAACTAGGGCACTAACAAGGCGGGCTGGAGTCACATCAAAGCCCGGGTTGAGTGTACTCACTCCGATAGGCGCGGTGCGAACCTGTCCGGGTAATCCGTCTGGCATTAGCCCAGACACTTCAGTCACTTCCGTACCGCCACGCTCCTCTATGGAGATCTGGTTTAAACCTGCCTCAAGCGTGAAATCAATTGAGGAAAGCGGAAGTGCAACATAAAAAGGAATCGCGTTATCGTAGGCTGCCAAGGCCTTCAAGTAAGTGCCAATCTTGTTGCAAACATCACCATTGAGCGCCGTCCGATCGCTACCCACCACGCACACGTCAACTTGCCCTTGCTGCATAAGATGGCCGCCTGCATTGTCAACGATGAGTGTGTGTGGGACTGAAGCCTGCCCAAGTTCCCAACAGGTCAACGCTGCACCCTGATTACGGGGTCGAGTTTCATTTACCCAGACATGCACAGGAACATCTCTCTGCAATGTTTTATAGACCACAGACAATGCAGTTCCCCAATCGACGGTGGCAAGCGCGCCGGCATTACAATGAGTAAGTATGTTTAGGCGATCCTGAGAGTGACACTTTTGCTGCCAGAGCTGTTCCATCAAGTCGGCGCCATGCTCACCAATTGCTTCACAAATGGCGACATCTTCTCGCTCCATGATTTGAGCGACTTCAAGAGCTACCTCGGCTCTCTGATCAGGAGGGACGGGTTTTAGCTGGTCCTGGCATCTTTTGAGAGCCCATTGCAGATTCACGGCCGTGGGCCGGGTAGCCGCAAGGGAATGACATGCAACATCCAGCGAATCAGGATTTTTTCGCAAAGCAAGATAGATCCCATAAGCTGCGGTTACCCCAATCAGCGGCGCCCCCCGCACCTGCATTGACTTAATAGCAACACAGGCCGATTCAAGATCTACCAGAGACAATATTCTGAATTCATGTGGCAAGCAGGTCTGATCAATGATGAATACATCATCGCCTGACGCGTCGTACCAGACACTCTGCCTATCTTCGCCGTTGATAATCATGCCTTAAGCTTCCAAAACCAGACCTAGATGATCCGCTCATTTCCCCCATCAACAGGCACTTGGGCACCAGTAGTTTTCGCAAACTGGTTACTGAGAAGGGCGCAAATCACTTCAGCGACGTCTGGGGAGCACAATTCCGTACCTAGCACATTAGCGCGTTTATAGTTTTCCACGGACATACCATAATAGGCTGCGCGATTGGCGAGAACTTCCTCTGTCCAAATGGACGTGTCGTACACAGCATTTGGATGGACTGCATTGCAGCGAATACCTTTTTTGCCCAATTCTAGAGCGGCGATTCGCATCATCTGTGTCATACCCGATTTTGCGATTGAATAGGCCCCAGCTCCGGGCCCAGGAGCTGGCACATTCTTTGAGCCAACAAACACCACTGCCGGCTTATATCCTTCACACAAAAACGGTTCACAGCAGCGGAGCAAGCGCAAGTGGGCACTGAGGTTTAAGTCCAATGATTGCTGCCACATGACTTCGTCAATTTCCGCCAACAAGCTGCTTGGCGGGAAGCTCCCAGCATTACTCACCAACAGATCAATGCCGCCAAATTGCCGGACCGCCGAATATATCGCATCCTGCACTGCTGTCTTATCGGTCACATCAACTTGAAGGCGCATCTCAGCGTGGGCCGGACCCAGGTTGCCGGCTGAATCTGCAAATGCAACGTCAAGGGCAACGACTGCAGCACCTCTGGCGGCAAGCGCTTCTGCAGTGGCTAACCCGATACCGGAAGCTGCGCCTGTGACGAGCGCAACCATACCCTCCATTTCAGGCTTGACATGATGCGCTTTTAACTTCGCTTGCTCCAGTTCCCAGTATTCAACTTCAAACAAATCCTGCCTTGGTAAGGCCGTCCAACCACCGAACGCTTCAGCGTTTCGGATCGCCCGTAGCGTGTGAGTCGAGATGTCTCTTACAATCTGTAACCGCTTGGCGTTCGCTGCAAGGTAAACCATTCCTTTGTTAAGCCAGACTCCGAAGCGCGGCATAAGGTCCAGAATCTGATGCTCGGAAAGACAATGCGAGTCGAAGTAGGCGCGGTAATATTCTGCAAATTGGGCAAGATCAGACGGTAACTTATCACCAAATACTGCTCCAAACGGCTTAGTATGGATACTGTGGTCAGGCGTCAGAGGGCCGCGTTGAATCAGCTCATCAGCATTTTCGAGCGCGGCAAACTCACAAGCCCAGTCGGACTTGTCCCACTGAACTAGCACGGCTGCTCCAAAAAGCCGTGAAGCCGCCTTCCTGAGCTTTGCCAACGCCAGCTCATCTTCTCCCGATGCACACCGATTGCTAATCGGCATGTTTGAAACGGAGCATATGGCCAAATGCTTTTCTGCCTTGCTGACCAAGTCAATCATATTACTGTAGCTCTGTCTGGC
>DORE01000001.1:21590-33404 GCA_003514305.1 Gammaproteobacteria bacterium
TGCATGGCGGCTTCTGCCACTTGACGTGCCAAAACAAACCCGGGCATTGTATAGGGCAAAATCAAAACCTCATCTCCAAAAAGATCGCTCAGAAGCTGCGTACCGAAAGGAGTATTACTCAGAGTGACCACAGCATCAGCGTGGGTGTGATCAACATATTTGTAAGGAATTGTCGCGTGTAGGATGGCCTCGACAGACGGATTGGGCCCAGAGGGGTCCAGCAATGCCATACGCAGCTGGCGCATCATGTCGACGTCAGACAAGCTTGCCAATGCGCCCAGACGCTTCAGATACGCCAGGTCCACAGGCGGAAATCCAGCAGCTTTAATGGTTTTCAAATCCCAGCCCGACCCCTTTACGTAGAGCGCTGGTACAGAGTCGCCAAAGACGTTAGTGAATGCAGCTTTGACTGACGTGTTACCGCCACCGTGCAGGACAAGAGAAGGCTCCGCACCCAAAAGCCTTGAACTATATACACGCATATCTAACTCAGTTTTGCATGCGGCGGCATCTGATTCATTCCAACGGTTGTCCATAGTTATGTAAGCGCTTGTTATTCGGATGAGTACTTGAAGCAATAGATGGCAACACCCAAGCGCCTCGACGCCGCTGTGTTACCGACAAATAAAAAACGCACCATCTTGCGATGGTGCGTTTTTCCAATAAACAAATGCAGGGAAAGGCGTTAGTTGGGCTCAACGATAGAGATGTTGGCCATGCCAGCCTGGCGTGCTGCATCCATTATCATCACCAGTGCGGACACTTCAGAAGAAGCGTCTGGCTGGATGATGACTGAGGCTGCAGGATTTTCTGCCTTAAGTTGGTCGATATTGGATCGAACTTGCGTAGCGATTATAGGCCGCGGGTTACCATTCAAGATTATCTCGTTGTTCGGACCAATTTCAAAGAGTATGTTCTTCTTGTCATTATCTTCCGGAGGGGTTTCGTTGTTGTTGTTATCACTGCTGGCCGCGCTAATCGACGTCTCGGACAGGAAGGTCGCTGTCACCACAAAAAAAATTAAGAGGATAAAAACCACGTCCAGCATGGGCGTGAGATCGATCTTTGCATCGTCTTCAGAACGCTTACCGGATATTTTTTTCATTTTAATTTCCTGGTTCCAATTCTCAGTGTCTAAAGTATATCAGTGCTGAAACCAGATGCAAAAGCTCTGATTTACCCTTTAATAACGTGGGCAGAACTAAAACGTTACCTAAAACCCCAATTGACCTTACCTTTCGAGCACAGACTATTTTTTAAGTGAATTGATCGTGAATTTCGCCAGGTCTTGAAGCTGACGGGCATTTTTGCCGTCGCGAGAATTAACACGTAGTCCGTGCATCATGTTCATTAGGATGTCAGCAGCAGTCTCGGCCGATACCCCTTTCTTGAGCTTGCCCTTTTTCTGAGCTTCTTTGAGACGAACCAGCATCGCCTTGCGGATACCCGCAAGCACACTTCGCACTGTCCTCTTCATGTCTCGTTCATAATTTATACTTTCACAGAGTGAATTAACCAATAGACACCCCATTGCCCGATGCTTGTTGCTGACTCCGGCCACGGACTCAGTGAAATAGGCAGTTACCGCTTCCCATGGACCAAGCCTATCGTTCTTCAGCGAGGCAGCAAGGTGTTTGTCAATAATGTTGCTGTACTGATCAACGCAAGACTTAAAAAAAGTGTCTTTGTCTCCGAAAGAGTTATAGAGAGTCCCTCGGTTAATGCCGGTACAATCGAGGAGTTTCTGTACAGAACTGGCTTCATATCCTTCTTTCCAAAATTGCTCCATCGCGCTAGTGAGGACCTTCGCCTCATCAAATTCCACTGGTCTTGCCATACTACTGCTCACCTTACTACTGATTTTGGTATCAAAAATGCAACGAATCGTTCTGGAGTCCAGCAACAGTGAGTTGCATAGATAAAAATACCAGATTCAGCGCCAGAAACGGCATAAGCCATGCGCGATTTTCAAGCGCAGCTGAAAACGGGACGCAATTGTATTACAGCACCGCAATCATTTCACCAAGCAAAGCCGAAAATTTGCTAGAGATGCACTTTTATTTTTTAGGTTTTTGAATGCTCGATGCCCTAAATGGCCAGACATGACAGTTAAAGCAAAAAAATCTTCGGTTTACCGGCGATTCAGTAAAAACACGGCACTTATTCCCACCCCAACGCGCAGTGAATTCGCGTCATGCTATGAAGATGCGTTTCCAAATTCCAACGGAATCAGCAGTTTTCGCACACTCCACTATGTAAGACTATTCAGGAGGGTCACAGCCAGCCCCATCATTCCTCCGAACGCACAACCCCATATCACTAGCCAACCTAAATGCTTGTAAATCATTTGCTGAACGATTTCCTTAACCATCTTCGGAGTCATTTCATCCAGGCGACGATCGATCAATTCGGCGACTGAATGACGAATCGCCCCCTCATCGAGCGCACCTCGAAGCGCATTTTCAAGTCTGGACTGAAACGTTTGGTTGGCAAACTGAGATCTGAAATAGTCGCGCATGCGCTCGACAAAAGGGGCCTTAAGAGGGCTGAGTGCTTCTTTTCCGCCCAGCATGCCCAACATCCCTGAAAATGAGGAACTCATAATGACCTCAAGCAAGGAATCAAACGCTGAATCAAGGTTCAGATCTTCGGTCACGCCCTTAAGATGCTCATTCAGTCGGTCAGCTACTTGTCCGGTCTGCTGAAAGAATGCGGACAAGTCTCCATGATTAAAGAATTGCTCCATAATCAGCCCCCGAATACCATATTTGAATTCTTCGAAACGCAACTCAACGACCCCTGAACCATAGAGGCCTGGTACACGCTCGAAGAGCATGTGCACAGCGAGCCAATTAGTGACCCCGCCCGAGAGCGCAAATAACCCAGTGTTTAGAACGTATACCTGATATGGACCAACCATCAGGTAACCAACGATCACTAATATCAGAGCAACCGCATTGCTTAGCAAGCTCTTATTGATAATCTTGTCCTTTGATTCCATAGCCTTCCAAAGACTGAAATGATAATAGAATCGATTGGCTGCAAGCAATATCAGACACGAGGGGTTTGAGCGAAGCATCTTAGACTGCTAGGGTTCAGTCTGACTGGCTGCCGGAGAACCGAAGGCTTGTTTAAACTGTGGCTGAAGACCTTCAAGCGGCCCGGATAGCGTGTAAACAGCGCTAGACAGGCTGTCAACTTGGTTGCCAAAAATCTGATCAAACAAATAGGCTCCTACCGCCAATGGGATGTTGGCACTTAATAGCCCTATCCATGGTAAATTGTTGCTGACCGGCAGTGTAACAATCATCTCTCCTTCCACTGTCTCCTCAGCTAGATCAACTTTCCCATTAATCTGGTAGAGGCTACTTGGCCCCGAGATGACCAACCGATCCATAATTTGCAGCTGGCCATCAGTGAGGATGAATTCTCCGCTGATTTCGTCAAATGCCAGGCCGCTTCGTAGCAAATCATCGCTAAAACGAAGGCGCTGAAAAATAGCAGAAAGGTTAATTAAGCTGACCAGCCTCAGCGCACCTCCGCTATCTGAGTCCCGCAAAAAGCGGCCATCAATAACGCGCATATCAATACGGCCATCAAGATGATCATTAGAGAAAAGCGCAGGAGATCCCGGCCATCTTACTTCTGTCACGAACGCAGCCCGATCACTTTCAACACTCGGTGCATAGCCGTTGGCTTCCAGCACCCCACTGATGTCATCAGCTATCAAGACGCCAGTGAGCTCACTGCTGTGCTGAACCCCGTCGTAGAACCAGCTGAAATGCGGCTCCAGAAATTCAATGCTGTCATCTAAGCTGTCCTTGCCTAAGCGCAATCCCCTGAAATCAAAATTAATATCGTGAAACTCTGCACCAATCGCGGTCGGCGTGAGGTTAAACGCCCAACTGCCAAACTCGCTTTCACCGATCTTGAACTGATCGGTCTCAAACCGCATGAGAGGTAATTCCCTTGGATCCAAACCTTCAAGTGGATCGATTTCAGGTTCGCCGAGTACAGCTTCACTCCTCACCATTTTTGGACTCTCTGGTTCGGACGGCATCGGCTCGACCTGAATCAAATCCTCAGAGCCGGGCAGATTAAGATAATCAAGATCAACCTGGAGATAATTGTTACTGTCATAAGGGATGATCGCTTGCCCTTGTATTGCTTCGCTAGTGAATCGTGCCACCCACCCCGAATCGGACTGAGACGGCGCAATCCGAAACCCTACCTGAGGAAGGTCTTCACCATAAAGGGAGAAGACATCCGCCTGTATATCAGCAAAGGCTATCATCTGATCCAGGTTTGAATTGGGTTGACCTCTGCCCGGCATGCCCGAGATAAAGTTTACCCAAGACTCGAGCTCGAATCTTTCGAGATGGCCCAAAACCACCAGCCCCGGAGGCAAATTTTCCGACAAAGAGTCCAGACTTACGTCTCGCCGCCCGAGCATAAGCAGGCCACGGGTCGGCTCATCTTCAACCTGACTCACAGTAAAGCGTAAATCCTCGCCCAAGCTGCCGAGCGTCTCCTGCCTCCCTTCCTCGAACTGAAATTGCAGGTCCAGGGGTGCCGCCGATGCGCTGTCCTTCCCAAAGGGAAAAGGCAGATCCATCGCCACACCCAACAAGTCTGAGCGGATCTCGAGCTGGCTTCCCGAATCTTGAGCGGCAACTTGATTAATCCTGATGGCTGCCTCATAGGCAAAGTCACCATCCATTTTAGCAAGCAAACCTCTCACAAATTCGCCCTGTTGAGGCCACTCAATCATCGCCTGAGGAGACGTCATACCCTCCCCTTCAACGACTATGGTAGCTAGCTCTCCTTGCTCTTGAACCGAAGACAAGGTCGCATTCACCATCCCACCAAACAAAAAGCCATTTAGTTCGGTGGGCTCAAAGCCAGTCTCTGAGTCAAAAATGATCGAACCGGATAATTGGTTTAAATCAAGATTGTAATCAGAGATGGTCAGGTCATTGTCCTCAAGCTCCAGTTCGAGACGAACCTCGGAGTCACGATCAGGCCGATCCAGCGGAACCAACAGCGACAGACCACCGGCAACGCTGCCTTGCGATTTCCAACTCGAAAGCACGTCCTTCAGCCCCTCATCAACAGGCGCTGTTTGCAAGTATTCTAGAGCATCCGACGCCTCTCCGAACGCTGACCCAAAAACGGTAAGCCAGTTTTGGGAATCGGCATCGCGTCGGACTTGGCCTACCGCTGATTCAAACTGCAGTCCGAGGCTACGGCCTGATTCCACAGTAATATCAATATTTTCATCATCAGTTTGCACTATGGCTGTAAGCGCCTCTAGGTTTGGCCAGTCATCACTGAAATTTATCTGACCGTCGCTTAGTTGCCAGAAACTCTGAAAGGTTTTGCCCATCACATCGGAACCGCTAACAGTTGACCCTCGATAGAGAATACCGCTGTTATAAACCTGTCCATCAACTAAGGCCTGCTCAAGAAATCCCATTGTTTTGCGAAGATTTTCGCTGATGTTGGGACCATCCGGCAGGTAGAGCGATTTTTGGGAACCCTCAATACGTTTCGCTCCTACAATGAGATCGAGCCTCGCATCACGGCTGCCATCGACGAATCGCTCAGTGACCGAAGTAAATCTGACACTCCCATCGAGGGCATCTGACTCGGCAACGATTCTGTCGCTTACGAGTTTTACTGCCTGGCCGCTTTCCATCGACACGTCAATATGCAATCGCCCATTCACCCGAGAGTAGTCCCAAACTCTGGTGAACGTGGATGGTATATTCATACTGAAGTCCGTTGAATCTACTTCCGCAACACCGGTCAGGCGTTTCGATGAGCGATCAAACTCGAGCTCTACGAACCCGTCCATGCCCCAAAGATTGGGGGAATTCCTGACTGACGCTAACTGCAAATCTGCGACATTGGTTTTCATTGCAAACGCCTGATCCCCCGACTCTGAAAGCGGCAGCCTCAGACTGACATTCTGAAGAGAACCATCCGGATTGAAGCCTACCAGGTCTTCTGCTAAATCATCAGGCAATACTCCGCTGTCAGCAGCAAGGCGCGTCAACAGCCCAAAGTCCAAATGGTCCGAGGCTATTTCCAGAAGTTGAGTTGGTTTATGAAAAACATGAGCGTTGAACGACCGCCAGGAATCAGAACGATAAGTAACCGACGTATCTGCTAAGGCGAGCTCCCAGGAATTCTCAGAACGGTTGTGAATTAATTTCGCCAAGCCTTGAACATTGGTAAGGCCCAATTGTTCGTTTTCCTGTTCAGCACTCTTTACGTTAACGGTAAGATCCGGGACATCAAATTCTACGGTCGCAGCGCGCACTTGACCTGCTTCAAATCCGATCCACGCTTGCCCTGTACCCTTCAGCCCAAGAATGGCCAACCCCCCCAGGTCCTGAGCTGCAAACATCCCAGAATAATCGGATTGGGGCGCGAAAACGTGCAGCGTCCCGCTTGCTTGATCCAAGGTGTCGCCCTGCACTTCCAATGAGACGGTCAGTGGCTCAGCATTACCCTCCAGACTGGCGTTAACATGCAAGTAGTGGTCCTGGCCCTGGTTTTGGACGGTGGCAGTCCCCCCGCCAAAACTGAAACTGTCGCCGTTGCGAGGATGGATATTAATGGTGACACCTTGTAACTCAAGTTGAGTAAAAGTCAGGAATGTCTCGTATAGGGCGTGAAGATCTACTGGATCATTACCTCCGGGAGCCTCGACCCCTGAAAACTGCCAACCTCCGTCAGCATTCTGAGTCAGGTCAATCAGGAGATCGCGGATCACAAACTCATCGAGCACCCACCGCCGATGCAAGATTGATCTGCCCATATCAATGACGATTCGCGCCTCAGAAAGTTCAAGCGCCGGCGCTTCAGAACTACCGTCAATCGTCAGTTGTAAGTCCGTGAGCAACACAATGGGGTTAAAGCCCAAAAAATCACCCGCCACAGTGCCGATGGTCACAGGAAGGCCGGTCCTTTGTGCAATCTGCCGCTCGAGGAAAGAGGAATAGCTCGAAATCGCGGGCATAAACTGACGCCCGAGCGATACATAAGCCGCCATGGCAATCAAAGCTACGATTAACAGCAGTAAGAGGTGCTCATAGAGTTTCTTGATTAATGCAGTGATCATGATTTATGGATACGCGACGTAGCTGGACTATTGCGACAAGACCGATCAGCAGATTTTTGCAGCTTGAGCAGTATATCTCCTGTAAGCTGACTAGTGTCCTAAATTCCAACCAGCGAGCAAACCGGGCCATTATGTCAGGACGACGTCGAACCGCTCCTGAGTATACATCGGTTCAACTTCGAATTTGACTGTCTTGCCAAGCGATTTCTGCAAACTCTCGAGCGTATTGGATTCCTCATCGAGCAAGCGATCGACTACTCCCTGTGAAGCAGTCACTAAAAGAGTGTCGTTTTCATGAGCTCCTGCAACTCGCAATATTTCACGGAAGATCTCATAACAGACAGTTTCTGGAGATTTCTGTGTGCCGCGTCCTTCGCAAACCGGACAATCACTGTTAAGAATCTGACCGAGACTCTCCCTCGTCCGTTTGCGTGTCATCTCGATCAACCCGAGCTGTGAAATACTTGTTATAGAGGTGCGTGCCCTGTCTTTTCCCAGCGCCTTGATAAGCGTTCGTTGCACCTGGCGTTTATGCTCAGGATCTGACATGTCAATGAAATCTAAAATTAGTATTCCTCCCAGATTGCGCAACCGTAACTGCCGAGCAATAGCAATGGCGGCTTCGAGGTTGGTTTTAAGAATCGTCTCGGCTTGATTTCGGCTACCCAGATAGGCACCGGTATTGACATCAATAGTCGTCATCGCCTCAGTTTGCTCAATCACCAAATCACCCCCGGACTTAAGCTTAACTTTGTTGCTCAAAGCCCGATTGATTTCATCTTCAATGCCGTAATAATCAAAAATTGGCCGCTCATCGCTGAAGCATTCTAGCCTGCTATCAAGTTCAGGAACGAAGTCCGCCAGAAACAGAACCATTTCACCGAATTTATCCTTGTTATCAATACGAATCTTTTCAACTTCCGGCCGGATCAGATCTCTGACCGTACGCATGTATAAGGGCACCTCGCGATACACTGCCTTCACGCCGTCATTACGCTTGATTCGCTGCTCCACTTTACCCCACAGTCGCTTGAGAAACCTGACGTCTTCAACTAATTCCTCTGCCTCGACACCTTCGGCGGCCGTGCGGATTATAAAACCCCCACGGCCATCCCAATTCTCCTGTTTCAGCACTTTACGCAGAAGCTCCAGCAAACGCTCCCGCTCCTCTTCATCCTCTATCCGCTGAGATATTCCCAGATGTTTATTGCGGGGCATTAACACCAGATTCCGAGATGGCAGAGTCAAATGAGTCGTCAATCTCGCACCTTTGCTGCTGATGGCGTCCTTCGCAACCTGAACAACGATGTCCTGACCATCTCTTAAACTCTCAATAATTGGAGGAGGAAAGTCATTTCGCAACTCATACCCGTCCGCATCAAGCAGAGAGATGTCCGAGTTATGGATGAACGCAGCTCGATCCAAACCGATATCTACAAAGGCCGCCTCCATGCCCGGCATCACTCGCACGACCCTGCCACGAAAGATATCGCCAACGTATCCACGTCTGTTGTACCGCTCAATAAAAATTTCCTGCAAAAGCCCATTCTCTAGCAACGCGACCCGTGTTTCCATGAGAGTGGCATTGATGAGTATTTCTTCGCTCATGACCTCAGGTCACCAGTTTGTCGATGGCAGCAGATGATTTCCAGACCGGCACACCAAACTCGACGAGCAATGCAGAAGTTTCGAACAAAGGCAGCCCCATAACCCCGCTGTAACTGCCGCTGATTGATTCAACAAATGCGGCAGCAAAGCCTTGTATCGCATAGCCGCCTGCCTTGCCCATAGGTTCTCCAGTATTCAAATAGGCGAGAGCTTCCGATTCTGAAATCTTGCGGAACTGCACTTTTGTTTCAGAAAGACGTGCAGCAAATGAATCTCTCGATGCCAAACTGACCGCAGTACAAACTCTATGAACCCGACCAGAAAGTTGAGTCAGCATTCTTACGGCATCAATTCCACTGATAGGCTTGCCCAATAGCGTGTCGTCAATGACCACCACAGTATCAGAGCCAAGGGCCAGCGGATTGGGCTTGTCAGTGCATTCAAGGGCAGACTGAGCTTTTTCATGCGCCAAGCGCAGTGCCAGGTCTGGCGCACTTTCTCCGATTTGAGGCGTCTCATCAATGGTCTGAGGAAGTACTTCGAAGTTAATGCCAATTTGCTCCAATAACTGGGCGCGCCGGGGTGACGCTGATGCCAGGATTACTTTGTTCGTCATGTCAACTTCCAACCGCGAACTTCAGCGCGGCTCAGTGAACGTCGAAACTGCGTCGTATTTGCCGCAACAGCTGAAAGACAGAAGGCCAAATAATCGCACTGGTAAGTGCGGCCATCAAAAACAACAGGCCTGACGCGACCGTCTGCCCGGTCAGCATCAATAACCAGCGATTTAACATCAGATTGATGCCGACCATAGCGAAAACCAGACCCGCTTGCTGCAGAGAGGTGAACATACGCAGACGTTGATGCAAACTCAATGTAATGTATGCGATTATCACGAGACCAAGTGCATTCAGGCCTAGCACTGAACCCTCCAGCACATCCAGAATGATCCCAGCAGCCCAGGCGGAGCCGATTCCAACTCGATAAGGCAGCGCCATAACCCA
This sequence comes from Gammaproteobacteria bacterium, assembly GCA_003514305.1. Lineage (GTDB taxonomy): Bacteria > Pseudomonadota > Gammaproteobacteria > Pseudomonadales > Pseudohongiellaceae > UBA9145. Next base: position 31,332 of record DORE01000001.1, read on the forward strand.
ATACACTAGCACCATTGGCACCCACTCAGGCCGGTAATCCATCGCCCACTCAGGAAACGGGACGATGGCAAGCAGGTACGCCAGAAAAAACGTCAGGAAAATGATCCAAATTGCATGTGATTTTTTTTGCATAACTGGGCTACTGGCTGGCAGGCCTCAAGCTAAGCTGTGACAATTGGTCTTCAGTTGAGCCCGAGACCTCCTCTCCTTGACTTTCCTCCAGAACCGGGTCGAGTTCAAGTTCAGGCACGACGGTCGCGTCGCTGGCAAAGACCAACATCACATGACGGGTGCTTGCCAGTTGAGCGAGTGGTTCTGCGATCACCCTCGCGAAATCTTGCCCGGGATCTTTAGAAATAAATGTAATTCTGGCGACCGGATAGTTCTTTGGGTAGACCTGTCCCATACCCGAACTGACGAGCATGTCACCAGCCTTCATATCCTGAGTCTGAGTGACAAACTCAAGTTCCAGTTCGGTCGACGTGCTGCGGCTACCCCGAGCTAGGGCTCGTTCACCGTTACGATTCACTTCAACCGGTGTGACATGATTTGAGTCGGTGATCAACAGCACCCAGGCAGTAAACGGCAAAACTTCGTCAACCTGCCCCATCAATCCGCGGGAATCGAGCAAGGCCTGCCCGACGAACACTCCATCAGCGAAGCCTTTATTTATTAAGACCCTCTTGGAGTAGGAATCAGGAAAAACATTGATAATTTCGGCCGGCAACACTTCTCCTGAAATCACCTGAGTCGCCTCTCGGAGATCGAGCAGGCGCGAATTTTCGCTGGCAAGTGATTCTAGAAGCTGCAGTTCCCGCTGCGCGATCAACAAGTCCTCCCTCAACCGATTATTTTCTTCAAGCAGGTCAGTTCGAGAAACAAACACATCATCGATCCAGAACGAGACTCGCGTGGGAATGTCAGCAAACCAGTAGACAGGTGTTGCCGCATAGCCTAAACCGAAGCGCACATGCTGCAGATACATGAACCGGCTGTCTGCAACCATGATACAGATCGAAAGCAACAGAAAGGAAAGAGCCCGATATTCCAGCGCTACACCTTTGATAAAAAGCGTTTTATCGATGAGCTTATCCTCAAAGTTTTTCTGAATAGATGCCGCAAGCGTGCCGCCCGGGACTTAACGCCCTGACAGAGACATTATCTCAATCCAAAGTAAGCAGATTCATATCTTGCGCATCCATCAGCTCCACCGCCATGCCACCACCCCGAGCGACGCAGGAGAGCGGATCCTCGGCCACGATGATTGGCAGACCCGTTTCCTCTACTAGAAGCTTGTCCAAACCATTCAATAATGCACCGCCCCCAGTCAACACGAGGCCGCTCTCGGCGATGTCTGAAGCCAGCTCCGGCGGTGACTGTTCCAATGCACTTTTCACGGCCTGCACAATCGCAGTAAGCGGTTCCTGAAGCGCTTCAAGAACCTCATCGCTGTTAAGCGTAAAACTGCGCGGAACACCTTCTGCTAGGTTCCGTCCTCGAACATCGATTTCCCGGACTTCGCCCGAATTATCTACGTAAGCACAGCCGATTTCTTTCTTGATCCGCTCCGCAGTCGCATCGCCAATGAGACTGCCATAGTTGCGCCTTACATACGTAGTGATCGCTTCATCAAAGCGGTCACCACCAACCCTAACAGACTCTGAATAGACGACACCGTTGAGAGAAATAATGGCGATTTCGGTCGTACCACCACCTATATCGACCACCATAGATCCACTGGCCTGTTCAACCGGCAGGCCAGCACCGATAGCGGCAGCCATTGGTTCCTCTATCAACCAGACATCTCTGGCTCCCGCACTGGCTACGGATTCACGTATCGCCCGCCGCTCCACTTGAGTAGATTTGCACGGAACGCAAACTAGCACCCTTGGGCTCGGTGGAAAAAAGCTGTTTTCATGCACTTTGTTGATGAAGTGCTGCAGCATTTTTTCGGTCACTTGAAAGTCGGCAATTACTCCGTCTTTCAGTGGTCGAATAGCAGTCATGTTGCCAGGTGTCCGGCCGAGCATTCGCTTGGCATCAGACCCAACAGCAGTTACCGTTTTCTGTCCG
>DORE01000003.1:0-879 GCA_003514305.1 Gammaproteobacteria bacterium
CACAATATCGATGCCAACTATTTAATCGGTGCGGATGGAGCGCGAAGCATGGTGCGCAAACAACTTGGCTATTCACTAAAAGGCGAATATGGCGAGGAACGACATTTTTTTGGTGGCAGGATGTATGCCGTATATTTGCGATGTCCAGAATTCTATGAGGTTGTTGGCAAGCAACCTGCGTGGATGAACTGGACATTTAATGATGATAGACGTGCTTTGATGGCGGCAGTAGATGGAAACGGCGAATTTGCCTTCCACACTCAACTGAGAAGCGACGAAGATGAATCGACAATAACAGATGAGCGGGCAGCCGATCTGTTCCGTGAGGCATGCGGAGTCACGATTGATTGTGAGGTCTTGTCCCATATGGGGTGGACTGCCGGTCATTCTCTCGTAGCTAACCATTTCATTTCGGACCGGGTAATCATTGGTGGCGATGCAGCACATCTTTTCACGCCAGCTGGAGGGCTCGGATACAACACAGCGGTCGAAGATGCGGTAAATCTGGGATGGAAACTTGCAGCTGTTCTCAAGGGCCAAGGTGGGCGTGGTTTAATTGAAAGCTATGAGTTTGAGCGCCAAAAGGTGGCACTTCGAAATACTGGCTATGCACGAGGCTTTGCAGACTCAGTTGGCAATTTCGTTCCAGAAGACAATCTGGAAGAGAACACTGAAAACGGCGAGTCGCTAAGGGCCGCAGCTGGTGAATATTTAGTGGAACATGCAAAGCGCGAATTCAACATTCCCGGGATTACGTTTGGTGCCCGCTATGACGGTTCACCAGTGCTACCTAAAACGGATGAAGTGCTGCCGCTAGATCAGGCTAATTTCTATCAAGCCTCAGGCATCCCAGGTGGCAGACCACCCCACTGGTGGCTT
>DORE01000003.1:1204-5818 GCA_003514305.1 Gammaproteobacteria bacterium
ATGACAATGATTCGCTGTTTGACCATTTTGGCGATGAGTGGACTTTGTTGAGCTTTGATGAAGAGATTGAGGCCAAGGCAGCAATCCTTGAAGAAGCCACACGGCGAGAAATTGCTGTCTTAGATTTAGTCTTGAGCAATCATGACATTCGCGACCTTTATGGCGCGGGTATGGTTTTGGTCCGGCCTGACCAGATTATTGGGTGGCGCGGCTCTGATTGTGCAAACCCAGTTGAATTGTGGCAGCTGCTCATGGGTCAGCGTGATTAGTGCTAACTATCTGCAGCCATTAGGACGCCTTGTTTGGAGCGATGATATTTATGTCATCGCTGATCTCAAAACGCATCAGATCTTCTGCGATGATAATCGAACCGTAATAGAATTCTTCTGCTTTGGCTCTGACATCTTCAAGCTTTATGGGTGGCAATCCGGGGCGAGAGGGTGTCACGATGTGGATAAGCGCTGCCATCTTGGGTCTTGCGACAGAGAATATCTCTCCAGCCTGTTGTGGTGTGGTGTGGTGCTGGAGGATTCTTGCTATCTCGGGAAATTTCATGAGTGACTCATCCGCCGCACCAACTGAGTGGAAAAACAGATCTGCATCGGCAGCGATCTTAGCCACTGAGCGGTCATTGTTTGAGTCGCCCCCGATTACGACTGACCGTCCAGCATAGTCGATCCGATATCCCCAATTGGGCTTAATCATTTTTCCGTGAAATGTCTCAAAAGACGTCACTTTGAGGCCATTCTGATTAAAGAGAACCCCGCACTCTGAATGCGAAGTCACCTCTATATGTGTTCCTTCCAAAGGTAGTTTCTGGTCTGCAACCCTCATCCGTATATCGTCTGCAAACGCTATGCGGTGGCCGTCTATGAGCGCCTGCACACCAATTGGCCCTGCAACTTTGAGAGGTTTGCTTCGTCCGCCGCCAGCCGGCAACCAAGAACCAAGCCAGAAATCTGCAAAGCCAACTGTATGATCCGAATGATAATGTGTGAAAAACAAGCTATCGATCTGCGCTGGCGCTATGCCTGCCTGTACAAGGCGTTGCGCGACGCCTCTGCCAGTATCGAACAATAAAAAGAAATTGGCAGCCTCAACTAGAATGCTCTGGCTGCACCGTAATGGATTATATACTGGAGTGCCGGTGCCAAGTGTGGTCACGACGAGATCAGAATTTGACGCTCTTGGTTGAGATATCGGCATTTGCTTTTTTGAACTCTTTACCAGATTGCCCGAAGCAACTTAGCTCCATTAGAGCAGATTTTTTAAAAAGCTGACAAATATGGATTATGGATCTCGGATCGGGGTTACTGGGGCTGGTTGCCAGATCTGAAGCGAATTGGTCCGAGGGTTGGGGGCGTATGTTGAGGGTATTTGCGGCTCGTAACGCGGACGGGTGATAAAACTTGCTCTTCTCTGGTTAAATGTAACCTCTATAGATCACTTGGCTTATCCAGGTAATTTTGGCGCGCGCGACCGGAATAATGCTTGGTGAGTTTCTTTTCCAGATCCGTCTCACGGTGGACCCCGACAAGGATGCCTTCGCGTTGCGGCTCGCATTTCTTCCTTTCGATATCCGCCTCCGACATGGTCACCCGCTGCGACATGCGAAGCCCCCATTCATGAAGAAAGCCGTAGAGCCGGTCGAGAGTTGGGCGAAAAGCCGGATCATTGCCGCGGTCATGATACTCGTCCGGGTCACTCTCGAGATCAAACAGCATCGGGCGGTGCCCGCCGGCGGAGTGCATCATCTTGTAGCGGCCGTCATACACCATGAACAGCCGTGCATCGCGGCTCGCAATGCCAAGCCGGCCTGCCATCGGCGTGACTGCATAATCATATTCGCTTATCACAAATTCGCGCCAGTCTGAGGGGGTCTCGCCTTTAAGCAGCGGCACAAGAGACCTCCCCTCGAGTATGTGCATCGGTGGGCTGCCGCCCGCCATATCGATAAAGGTCGATGCAAGGTCGATCTGCTCGACTAGCGCGTCGCTTGCGCCGCCGCGGGTGGCGTCACAGACAGGATCTGGGTCGGCGATAATCAGCGGCACCTTGACCGACACCTCGTGGAACAGGTCCTTCTCGCCAAGCCAGTGATCGCCGAGATAATCACCATGGTCGGAGGTCAGGACAATGACCGTATCCTTGTCACACCCAGTCTTCTGCAGGTGGTCAAGAAGGACACCAAGCTGGTCGTCACACTGCTTGATCAGCCCCATATAGGCGATGATGGCCTTGGTCCGTGCCTCGTCGTCGCGAAAGGTCTCGGCGATCTTGTTGGTGAAGAAGGATTCATAGACGGGGTTGGCGTTCTCGCGTTCCGTTTCGTGACGAATCAGCGGCTGGATGTCGTATTGCCCGTACATGTCGTGATAGGGCGCCGGCACGATATAGGGCCAGTGCGGTTTGATGAAGCTGACATGAGCGCACCACGGGCCCTTGGCCTGGTCAATGAACCTGATGGCCTCGCGTGTCAGCCAGGGCGTTTCGCTGTCCTCTTCTCGGATGTTGGCCGGCTTGTCGGCATTTTCAATGAACCAGCCGGAGGCCAGCCGCCCGTTTTCGACAGACCCGTTGGCATAAGTCGCCCACGGGTTGTCCGTGTCATATCCCTTTCCCTTGAGATAGCGGTTATACGGGCTGTCATTCTCGCCATAATCGCCATCCCAGCCATTCCCGTGCAATCCGTCATCCCGTACCCACGGGTCGAACCCGCATTCGGACTGGCGCACGCCGATGATGCTGTCCTTCGGAATGCCAAGCCGCGCCATGCCTTCCTCGTCGGCTTGCATGTGTGTCTTGCCGAGAAGCCAGCAGGACATGCCGTTCTGCCTCAGATGATCGCCAAGCGTGACCTCGCCGACCCTGATGGGAAATTTATTCCAGCCGGCCCCGTGGCTTGCCACATAGCGGCCGGTATAGGTGGACATGCGGCTGGCCCCGCAGACCGGTGACTGGACATAGGCGTTGGTGAAGCGGACCCCACGCGCGGCCACCCGGTCGAAATTGGTGGTGTGCAGGGTCTTGTGTCCGGCGCAGCTCAGATAGTCGAACCGCAACTGGTCATACATGATGAAGAGAATATTCTTTTGCGACATGTCACGCAGACCGATGTTCACGATGGAATTTCAAGAGCGCCAGAGTTCATTCTGTTCGCGCCTCAAGATCAGGTTAGCAAGTGATTTGAACTCAGTATCGATAAAGCGAGCAAACCTAGAATTAAAAGGGCGTGGTCCAAGGTCCGCCCTTGACGGAATCCCTATATGGCGGTCTGGATCACCAATGCAGTTAGAAAGGGTATACAAAGTACTCTGCTCCCACATAACCATGAAGACTTTACACACTTGCGAAATCTAGGTGCAGATAACGGCGGTTACGCGCCCCCGCAACCACGAAGACCCTACACAGTCGCAAAATCGAGATGCGACTATCGGCTGTTGCCCTCTACTGCAACATAACTCTCCATATATTTGTATTTTACAGTCCTCCAAGTCTTTTAGCTCGCAAGGACTTTTTTATGTTGCTTACGATCCTATCCTTACATTGCTGTTACTTATCGTCCGGCTTTGTTCTTTTAATTACATATAAAATTGAGCATTCCAGCGTCTAAATTGTTTTGGATAATGGGGGTCGAAAACTTGACCTATTCAGTGTTTGAAGCACCAACCTTAAACATGTTGGCCACCATTTATCTCGATTTCTGTTCCATTGATGTAAGATGCTGACCCGCTACATAAAAATAAAATAGTTGCAGCAACCTCTTCAACAGTTCCGATCCTTCTCATTGGGATCACTTCAAGCATTTCGGCCTCCGTACTTGGTGAGAGCATCCCTGTACTGATTTCACCAGGCGAAACCGAGTTAACGCGAACACCAAATTTCCCTAAATCGGATGCCTGCTCTCTAGTAAGTGCACTTAACGCAGCTTTTGAAGCTGCGTAAGCTGGCCCGGCAAACTTATGAACTCTTGTGCCGGCAATAGAAGTGACGTTAACGACTGCCCCTTTCCCGTTCTTTAGAGACGTTGCCAGCGCTCGAGTAAATGCTGCTGGTGCTAGTAAGTTCACTTGAAGGACTTCTTCCCACACGGAGCCTTCTGTAGTGAATGTATCGAGCCGAGAACCATCCTCAAATTTTGGCGAAATACCAGCATTGTTGACTAGTGCGTGAAGAGGTTCGTCTTTAAGCAACAATCGTAGTCTTTCCAAACCACTATTCACGGCGTCTGGCGAACTGAAATCAATAATGAAATGATCTTGATTTTTCTGTGTAAATGGACAGAGGTCCGGAACTTCTGTCCTTGCACAAGTAATCACGCGCCAACCATTCTGCGTAAATAACTTTGCCGTGGCATGACCAATACCTCGACTCGCACCTGTCAAAACCACTGTTTGCATCAGGACTTATCACCCATTTGGCGTTTTAAAGTCAAATTAGGCTCTTTATGGATCTCATTATGAAATGAACGCAGGGCATTCTGAAAACACGACAAACTACAACTTTTCAATGGAAAAAATGGAACGCCACAAAGCCGACAGAAATTTTTAGTTTCCGAAGCATCAGAGTGGCTTACTTTATCCGTAGGTAGAAATACAGCGTTAGAGGACTTTA
>DORE01000167.1 GCA_003514305.1 Gammaproteobacteria bacterium
TGACTCCGAGTTCAGCTGTCTCTAGAGCCGTCATTTCCTGGCTGTTAGCTGTTGACCCAAGCAGGCAGGAGACAAACACGGCGGTCGTCATTTTCTTCATAAAGTTCATTCGCTTAACCCTCGATGCTCTACACTGGTTCAGATCCATCTGCATTTGTGAGATGTTGCTTGGACGTTGATAAAAAGAAGCCTCCGACAAGATCAGGACTTGGAGTCATATTTACAAGGCCCTAAGAACGCACAGCTGATCAGAACCTTGATACAAGCTTAACCGATTTACACTGCCCAATAAATTATTACTTGCAAAGGATAAGAAACCGCCTTCTAATTGGCGGCCTCTCAATACTAGTAGATCTCCCGCTCCAGTACACTTTATGCTCGTCGAAACGGCAATTATAATTTTCGGTTTCATTGGTTTGATCTGGGGCGCAGATAAGTTCGTGCTCGGAGCAGCAAAGCTGGCGAGCAATCTTGGGGTTTCGGAACTTATGATTGGCCTCACGATTGTTGCCTTTGGAACTTCTGCACCAGAGATTTTTTCTTCTGCGTTCTCAGCTTGGGAAGGTAAGCCACAGCTCGCTATCGGCAACGCACTCGGCTCAAACCTTTTTAACATTGGCGTTGCCTTGGGGGTCGCGGCACTGGTTAGACCTCTGAAACCGGCTGAGTCTCTCATTCAAAAGGAAATACCGGCGCTGCTGTTGGTGACTATGGCGACTGGCGCAATGCTGTTCGACTTGTACGTGGGTGTGCTTGATGCGATCGCATTGTTACTTATTACGGCTTACTTTAGTTACAGCTTAAGCCGCAATCGCACGCGTGAAAGAGATGTCAAAAGTTCCGTGGCTGGGGACTTGTCTCACTGGCAGGCCGTGGCTTATTTTACGCTCGGCCTCGGCCTGTTAGTTCTGAGTGCCGAAGCGCTGGTTCAGGCAGCCATTTCCATCGCGGAACAGCTTAACGTCTCCACTGCCGTTATCGGTCTCACAGTCATTGCGCTTGGCACAAGCCTGCCTGAGCTGGCCGCATCAGTAACTTCAGTGCTAAGGGGTCATCATGATCTAGCCATCGGCAATATTGTGGGTTCCAACATCCTAAACCTGCTGGTCGTACTGCCGTTCCCGGGGCTGCTTAGCCCAGGCAGCATTGAAAAAGAGCTTTTCTCTCGAGATTTTGTCAGCGTGTTGATCCTCACGCTTCTACTGTCTTATTTCTGCTATCGTAGCGTAAAAAACGACCGCCGGATCAGCAGGTTAAGTGGAGCAATTTTCTTGTTAATTTACTGTGGCTGGTTTACCGTGATGGTTCTTCAGGTTCAGCGTATTGCTGGAATTTAGGACTTCTTGCCGGTCCAACAAATACATTTCTATGATTCCAGACAACAAACTGCGCTCTACCGCCCTACGGACCATTGACATCGAAAGTCGGTCAATTCGGGAACTTAAAGACCGTATTAACGCTGATTTCGACCGCGCCTGTAAACTTATACTAGATTGTTCAGGGCGAGTGGCAGTTCTGGGCATCGGGAAGTCAGGGCATATCGGCCGCAAAATAGCGGCGACGCTTGCCAGCACTGGAACACCAGCTGTATTTGTCCATCCGGCAGAGGCGGGCCACGGAGATTTAGGAATGATCACTGGACAGGACGTTGTCTTGGCAATCTCAAAGTCTGGTACAACCGAAGAGATCATGAGCCTCCTGCCTGTGCTTAAACGCAAAGGAGTTCCTTTGATCGGGCTCACCGGTACGAAAGAGTCTCCGTTGGCAGAAGCGTGCGATTGTATACTCGACGTAGGAGTGCGAGAGGAAGCGTGCCCTCTGGGGCTGGCACCAACTTCCAGCACAACAACTGCGCTGGTCATGGGTGACGCATTAGCAATGGCCCTTGTTGAAGCCAGGGGGTTCACGGAGGAAGATTTCGCTATTTCTCATCCCGGTGGAAGGTTGGGTCGAAAGCTTTTAGTCAGAGTAGAAGACATCATGCACAGGGGTGACTCCATTCCCACCGTAACTGCCCATACGAGCCTAGCAGACGCACTTGTTGAGATGAGTCAGAAGGGTTTTGGAATAACAACCGTGGTAGAAGAAAAAACCGCTATCGGCGTATTTACTGACGGCGATCTGCGACGCTGTTTAGATGCCGGGAAAGACCTTCATGCGACCAGAGTCTCCGACGTCATGTCAAAGAATTTCAAACATATTGCGGGCAGCGCTCTGGCAGCAGAAGCAGCAAATATCATGCAAAAGTCTCAAGTCTATGTTTTGATCGTTACCGATTCATATCACAGACTCTCGGGCATCATAAAGATGCATGATTTGCTCCAAGCCAACGTTGTCTGACCTAACTTTTGTTGAATCTACCCGCATGAGATTTAATATAGAAGAAGAGAAAACTCGAGCGCTCGCGTCGCGTATTTTGATCTTGTTACTGGACGTCGATGGAGTGCTCACTGACGGCAAACTTATATTCTCAAACTCAGGAGAGGAGGCTAAAGCATTTAGCTCACTTGATGGCCACGGAATCAAAATGCTGTTAAGGGCTGGACTAAAAGTCGGCATTATCACCGGCAGAACTTCCAGAATTGTGGAAGATCGATGTCGGGACTTGGGGATTACGCTAGTTCTTCAGGGCCAAGAGGATAAAGCGGCAGCATTAAAATCGATCCTCTGCGAGCAGAATATCGATCTTGAGCAAGTCGCTTACGTTGGCGATGACCTTCCGGACTGGCCCGTTCTGAAACAGGTTGGATTGAGCTTCTCGGTATCCTCAGGACACCCTGTCATCACCAATCGCGTGGCTGCGATAGCTGAGTGGCCCGCCGGCGGTGGAGCCGTCAGAGAGATCTGCGACTTCCT
>DORE01000223.1 GCA_003514305.1 Gammaproteobacteria bacterium
TGCCGAGGATGAATGAGAGATGCTCCAAGACAATAGGCATGAGAGAAGCGCGAATAAAGCGTTTACGACCCAGTTCATTCATCTCACTGAGGTGGGCACCCGCCGCCGACCAACATGACAAAAAGTCGGAAGATGCAGTTTCAAATTCAATTGGGTGCATTTGAGGCCTTGGATTTAGATTAGATGTGTTATCGAGCACCTAAAATTTTAGCACCCCGGAATAGTACTATTAGACAGCTTCTAAACAACATTCATCCCAAAAAAAACGGCTCGATAACGTGCGTCGCCACTCATTTATGACATTGTTGTGCGAGCCGTTAAACAGAGCAATAGTTTGGGCAACTTGTACGACTTAACTTGCAAAAGATGTCCTGCCGTAACATCCGTCTATGAGGGATATGGCTTTCAGAACGCACACGCCACCTTCGAGTACCTTTTTCTCAATATCCTCACAAAGACGCAGAGAAAAACGCTCTCTGAAATACTGCCAGAGGGATTTGACTCGGAGGTCAGTAGAGTGACTTGGAGTCAAGAGGCATTCACCTGCACACATTGCTCAAAACTCGAGAACACTACACATTGGTCGATAACATTGGCGGGTGGCACGACATACGAACGAGGATTGGTTTGCTTATGTGGAGGAGAGCAAGTGCCAATTTCCCTGCATTCTGAAGCTGAAATCGATGCAAACTGTCCTGCATGCGGAGCGCATGGTTTGAGTGCGACCCTATCAGGGATGTGGGATTAGATATCCGGTCGTTCGATCCTCTTTACCCTTTCTGACCTTTGGTGGTTGTTTGAGAGAGGGTCCACTTCTACCAAATTTCAGACACAATTAGCCTTCTGCAGGCTAAATGTGGAAGCTGACCTTCGGAGCCATGCCGTCGATCGGATCCATCGATGTAGCGTCACCATTAAGGTCAGGGGCGGTTGAGCGGTCTCCCTGTTATGCGCTGCCTCTTAACGCAGAACCACCGGCTAGCCACATCGACGACAGCCGGCTATCCGCAGGTTACCTCTCGGTATCGCCTGCTCGTATGGGCTTTACGTTGGTGAGGGCTACCCATTTACCCAGCTGAGGTCACTGCCAAATCCCGCGCAAGGTTTAACTTGCGCGTCGAGACTACCTTTCACAGCCTTTTTGCCGATCTCTTTTTTCCTTTTGGTTCCTTGTGTTTATCAGCTAGATGCCCTGTAAAAATCCCTTCAAAAGCGCCGTGGACCGAAATGCTTTGAGGGCAACCGCAACAATTTATTCTCAAAATTTTTTTCCCTGACTAAGGGGATTCTGGTCATAAAGGACAGCGCCAGCCAATGCCTATTTTAGTAGAAAGCTCTTTATAGGACCTCGGGGGAGCCTTAATCTACTCGATGATGATCCTTACGAGTCTCTGCCCACTCCTCGATTTCTTGAGCGGACCAACCCACCACGCGACGAGACAATCTTATTTGCCGAGGAAAATCGCCCGTGTTGATCAGGCTATAGATGGTGCTTTTTGATAGTCCTAACGCCGATGTTAGGTCATCGATTCTTAAAAACTGTTTATGCATGGCATCTCCTGCACAGGTAAACATTCAGCCAAAACAATTGGCGCCACTTGCATCCATGCTTAAGGATTTGTCAGCCATCCATGTCGGAATGTGGGTGTTAAACCGCGTGAACTGAGCACGCACCCGAGCGTTCCGTGACCCTTTAAATTTATCAAATCGGTAGGTTATTTAAAGAGGTTTCTCTGTTTTTATACGTCCGCAAAAAACGTAGTTTCTGTCTTTAGAAACAGCTCTCTAGAAGAAAAAATGCCTAAATGTTTACCGAGTAGTTCTAGTGCCCGAACACGCACAGCAGAGCCATTAGATTGATCGGTAGCCTCCTTTTCGAGCTGAGAGACAACCCAATCCGCATCAAGTTTTAGTCGCTCAGATCGCTCTAGAATCGCTTCAGCGATACGCTTTCTTATGTGTGGTTTAGCAAGGATTTGAGAGCCCTGAACATTGGGATGAGCAAAGCCAGCATCCCTCGCCGCTCGAGTTGCGTTTAGGTCTCGAAGGTATTCGTGAAAAAAGATTGTTTGTTTCGGAGTCACAAGAGCAGTCTACCAAAATTCTTTGCTCGCTAGATTTCTTACCGGACGTCCTCGGACATTTTAGATTATCGATTTCTTAGACCCACCACCTGTTGCCATCATCCCGGTATCAATTCTCTATGAGAGGAGGGGAACACGTCTAAGGAGGTCCCAGCCAGAGAGACTACTGGCTTTTCGAGCCTGTTTAATCAACTAATGAACCATGAGCCCCATCCAGATGAGTTCCAGTTCGGGTCTTGCGGCGATCCCTCCATTGTTGATAAGGCTTGCCCGCTTGAACTGCGTCATTGGCTATGAGATCTATCTCTTGTGCAGAGAGGAACTTGTACGCCTCTATCGCGGGAGCGCCTGCACGGTCAGTGGACGGCCCAGGGTTGTGCTCGTGACGCCACTGAAGAACCGTTTCCATGAAAAAGAAACTGATTACTCCAACAAGAACCCAAAGCCCTACCGAACTTTGATGCCCACCCGCTAGGTCTAAGGCGTCTGGAATCAGATGGAGAAAAGCATCACCGAGTAATACTCCAACCGCGATGGCGATCAATCGAGGCATCCAGATTTTCAATCGCGAGTCGCTTACATAAAGGAACACTGTGCAGATCAAAGATACGACAGCCACTAGGAGAGAAGCCGCCATTACGGATAAAAATAAGCCGATGTCCATTAGTTACCTTAGGGTTGCCTAGCTTTGCGGCTGGCTATGGTTGTTGTGAGAGGGTGGAACATGTCACGTTGTAACATCTCAAATAAAAATCAAGCACAGGGAAGTTTTTGACAGCTTTCGGAAGAAGCGAGTGGTTCCATAAACGTATAATATGAGTCGCGAAATTGTCTGGCTGTGGGTCACGAACCTTCGCCAGATGTTGAATAGTATTGAAGGAGACAAAGTGGAAAGAACAGAAAAGCGTGGCAAGAGCGCTCTGGTTTTGCTGATTGGCTTGTTACTGGGCGCCCCAGCCGCCCTGGCATCGCAGCTGGAGATTGTTGAGGAAGTTGTCGTTGTTGGAGAAATTGTCGATGAACTCGATCTTCTTCGACCCTCTGACGCCGGTAGTCGCTTAGGGCTCTCATTATTTGAGACCCCAGCGACCGTAGAGGTGATCGATGGTTCGACGATGCAGGCTCGCGGTTATAAACAAGTCACCGACGCAGTGCAGAGCTTACCAGGTGTAGTGTCTGGAGAATCGCCAGCAGCACCGTCCACCTTTTCAATGCGAGGATTTACTAGATCTCAAATTACAATCTTGCGAGATGGACTCTGGGTGGGCCCAGCTAATATGGTCATGCGACCTCAGAATACCTTCAATTTGGACAGGATTGAGGTTCTCCGCGGCCCGAATTCGGTTCTGCATGGACAAGGCGCAGTGGCGGGTTCCGTCAACGTTGTCACTAGGAGTGCCGAGGTTGGGCAGCCTAATAAAATCGACCTGCTTGCATCGCTGGGTCGATACGACACTCGTCAGTTTGGCGTAGGCGCTGGCGGCGGTTTAAGCGAATCAGCCTGGTACCGTTTCGACGTCAGCCAAAGGTCCTCGGATGGTTATGTTGAGCGGATGGATTCGAGCTCACTCAATGCTACCGGAAGCGTGCTTTGGCAAGCGACGGACGCGCTCACCGTGAAACTTAGCTTTGATCACCTTGATGATGAATTAGCGGACTACTGGGGTACGCCTCTGGTCCCGACGGCAACTGCGCGCAGACCAATGCATAACGTGGTTTCAACAATGACGGGCGAGACATTGGATAGAGCAACGCGATCGCTTAACTATAATGTAAGCGACAGCAGAGCCGAATCAGACCAGCTGTTTTTGCGCGCGGATCTTACATGGACGCCGACCGAAAATTTGACCATCAAAAATACGAGCTATCGTTTTGATGCTGATCGAGAGTGGCTGAATGCCGAGGGTTATGTGTTTTGCACCAACGTTGTCGATGTCTGCACGAAAACTGGGGAGATTCAAAGATACTATGGTTATTTCTTTGTTTTTCACGAGCAAGATTTAGTCGGCAACCGTCTTACAGCGCAGTACGATTCCGACCTCGGAGGCATGGAAAATAGCCTGCTCGGTGGGTTCGAAACAACATCGTTAGACTTTGAGCGTACTCGCGGGTTTCGTCGTGCCGAACCACTCGCGGCGGGAGACTCTGTCGACCCGTACGCACCGATCGCTGGCCGTTATGGTCCAGAAGAATTGCGTGGTGTTAGCCCAACCGATATAAAGACGCGGGCATTGTTTCTGGAAAATATGCTTAAGCTGAGTGATCGACTATCGGTGGTTGGTGCTTTTCGGTACGAGGAACTAGACCTCGAGCGCCAGAACTTTAACTCAGATGGGGTTCTTGAAGCGTCTAGTTTTGATCGGGAGTTTGATTGGACGAGCTGGAGAATAGGTACTGTGTTTAAGCTCGCCGACAATGTCGCTGCTTATGCGCAATACAGTGATGCGAAAGATCCGATTAACGCGAATATTTTCCTCGTGAGTGGAGGCGAGGATTTAGACCTCACTGATGCTGAGCAGTGGGAAATCGGCCTCAAAGCAGTGCTTGCAGATGCTGGGGTGGAAGCGACGGTTGCATACTTCGATATTCAGCGGGATGACGTGCTTGAACAAATTGGCGTCGACAGTGCGAGTAATGTAGGCGGTCGAGAATCAAATGGCTTGGAAGTTACAGCGACTTGGGCCGCTTCTGAGCAGTTGAAGTTTGGGGTGAACATGGCGCAAACGAGCGCGAAATTCTCCCGTTCTACGAATTTCAGAAACTATGCGGGTAACACGCCACCGAACGTGCCCGAACGGACCGCAAACCTCTGGGCCGGTTACAACTTCAGCGAACTTCCCCTGACACTCGGTGCAGCTCTTCGCTATGTAGGGGATCGTTATGGAGACAACGCTAACGCTGTGACCTTGAAGTCTTATTCTCTTATCGACGCGTTCGCGTCCTGGAGACATAACAACCTCACGGTCAGCGCGAGGGTCAATAATGCTGCGGATGAAGAGTATGTGTCCTGGTCAGATGTGTTCTACCTTGGGCAAAACGATCCGAGCTTTATTTACGCGAATCAACTGCTTCTTGGGGCACCGCGAACTTATGAGGTTAGCATCGCGGCTTCGTTCTAATATGGTTTGATCGATGAAACTTTTCGCTTTCATCCACCGATGGCTTGGGGTCGTGCTAGGACCCTTCTTCGCGATGTGGTTTTTTAGCGGAATAGTTATGATGTACGTGCCGTTCCCATCGGTGTCCGATGAGGAACGGTTTACATACATGTCTCCCATTAATACTGAAGCGATAACCACGACACCTGCCTCTGCAGCAGCGGAGTGTGGCGAAGCAAAGATCACAGGTCTCCGGCTAATTGCACTCGACGGGCG
>DORE01000116.1 GCA_003514305.1 Gammaproteobacteria bacterium
ATGGGAAACCGACGACGGACGCGAAGGCATCGCCAGTTTTCTGGCCAAACGCCTACCAAGTTGGAGATCAGGCGGATGAATATAAAATCAATACTTATTGCCAATCGCGCAGAAATCGCGCAGCGCATCATCCGTACGGCCCGAGCCATGGGCATCAGGACCATAGCGGTTTATTCTGATGCCGACCGTAATGCTCCACATGTCCGCGAGGCGGATACTGCCTTTCACATCGGCCCTGCTGAGGCGGCGCAAAGCTATCTTAACGCAAAACGTATCATCGAAACGGCGGTGGAGGCTGGTGTGGATGCGGTACATCCCGGCTATGGGTTCCTGTCTGAAAATGCAGATTTTGCAGCAGATTGTAAGACCGCGGGTCTCCGCTTTGTTGGGCCATCAGCAGAATTGATCCGTACCATGGGCTCGAAAATTGAGGCCAAGAAACATGCCGTTGCCGCAGGTGTGCCAGTGGTGCCTGGCTACAATGGTAAGGATCAATCCAATGAAACCATGTGCGCGAAAGCCAATGAAATCGGCTTCCCCATTTTGATAAAGGCCAGCGCTGGCGGTGGCGGGCGCGGCATACGTATAGTTAGAAAGGTATCTGATCTGCCTGAGGCACTTGCAAACGCCAGTTCAGAGGCCAAAGTAGGCTTTGGCGATCCTACACTGCTTTTAGAACGCTACGTTGAAAAGGCGCGACATATAGAGGTCCAGGTTCTAGGCGATACACATGGCAACATGGTGCATCTATTCGAGCGTGATTGCTCGATGCAGCGCAATCACCAGAAAATCATTGAAGAGGCGCCTGCACCTAACCTTCCATCGCAACTGCGCCAAGCAATCCTGAAAAGTGCCGTGACGCTCGCCACTTCCGTCGGCTATCGAAATGCAGGTACAGTGGAATACCTGCTGGATGAGAATACTGGTGACTTTTTCTTTCTTGAGATGAACACCCGCCTGCAAGTGGAGCATCCAGTGACCGAAGCTGTGACCGGGATCGATCTTGTCGAATGTCAATTGCGCGTAACCGCTGGAGAGCCGCTATCTTTCCGGCAAGAAGATATCACCTGTTCCGGTTGGGCGATTGAGGCACGCGTAGCTGCGGAAAATCCATCTGATGGTTATAGCCCCGAAACTGGGAGCATCGCAGCCTTTACGGCACCCACGGCATGCCGAATAGACAGCGGGGTTGAGGCAGGATCTGTAGTAACACACCATTACGACTCCATGCTAGCTAAAGTCATAGCCCATGGGAACGATCGCGCGTCTGCGCTTGCAAAGCTTTCCTCAGGTCTCACCAAGATGCAGATCAGCGGTATTACAACCAACCTGAATTTTATTACTGACCTGATGCGCTCTGATCCATTTACGAAAGGCTCCCACAGCATAGAAACAATCACCACGCTTTACCCGAACGGGTGGCCAACCCTTACTGTGACGGACAATATACGCGCCATTGCCGTTCTGGCCCGTTATCTCGCAGATCGCCCCGACCATAAGACCCCCTGGGACAGTCTCGGGGCATGGCGATCAGTAGCACCCGGCGGGAGGCGAGGCATGGCGGTTTATCATCTGGAAGAGCAACCGGTAGAGCTGTATGAGACTTCCGAAGGCATAATTGTACAGTTGATGAACAGACGGCCACAAAGGTTCAATCATCTTATTTTCGGCAGGGATCGCCTGGTATTTGAACAGAACGGTCAGCGCCACGAAGTTAGCATATTTTATGATGGTACAGAGGTTCAGGTTTCCAATGAAACTGGCAGTTTTGTTATCCAAGTTGAAAATGGAGAGGAAGCTTTTCTCGGCAAAACGAGCGATGCTGGCAGTGGTGCGTATGAGATCAGGGCACCAATGCCCGGTATTGTTGCCGAAGTGTTAAAAGAGACCGGTACGCAGGTCAAAGTTGGGGATCCAATTATCATTGTCGAAGCGATGAAGCTCTTGCAGACAATCAATGCCCCATGTGACGGCGAACTGAGCGCAATTTATTTTTGCGTAGGCGACAGTATCGAAAAATATGCCCTTCTAGCCAAATTTACCCCCAAGGAGCCTTTAGAATGACCCAACATCTATTTCTAACTGAAGAGCACGAAATGCTGCGCGATCAGGTCCGCCGTTTTGTTTCTGAAAATGTGAAACCCGTTGCGGATCAATGGGAAAAGGACGGCTTTGTACCGCGTGAAATCCTGCGGAAAATGGGCGAGCTTGGAATGTTTGGAATCCGTTATCCTGAGGAGTACGGGGGCAGCGCCATGGATACCCGCGCGACAGCCGTCCTAGCCGAAGAACTGGGCCGCTCGACATATGCCGGTTTTGCAATAACAGCGCTGGTGCATACCGATATGGCATCAGTGCATTTATTTAACGCTGGTTCGGATGCACAACGGGAAGCTTTCATGCCAGATATCATTGCGGGCCGCAAAATCGTTGCCGTGGCTGTAACAGAGCCTGATGCCGGTTCAGATGTTAAAGGTATCCACACGATGGGACGGCGAGATGGTGGCGATTTCGTGCTAAACGGGTCAAAAATGTTCATCACCAACGGGGTTCATGCTGATCTCTACTGCGTTGCGGTCAAAACCGACGCTCAAGGACCAGCCAGCCAATCTATCACCATGTTCCTTGTCGAGAAAGACACGCCTGGGTTCTCAGTCAGTCGGGCACTTGATAAAACCGGCTGGCGCTCATCAGACACAGCGGTGCTATCGTTTCAGGATTGCCGTGTTCCAGCCGGTAATATCCTCGGGGAAGAGGGACGTGGATTTTACGCTGTAATGAAGAATTTCCAAAATGAGCGAATTGTGTTAGGTGCCATGGCGATGGGAGAAGCCCAGGCCGCACTGGACCTAACGCTTCAGTATGTCAAAACCCGACAAGCCTTTGGTGCGCCTTTGTGGTCAAAGCAAGCGATCCGACAGCGCCTGTCCATGCTGTCCGCCCGCGTTACCGCAGCTCGTCAGTTTGTATATGCCACGGCAGCCCGTGATGCCGCGGACGAAGATGTAGTCAAGGAAGTTTCAATGATTAAGGCGCTCTGCGGTGAATTAGTGAACGAGGTCATGTATGACTGTGTGCAATTTCACGGAGGCGCAGGGTATTTGTGCGAGAGCACCATTGAACGCATGGCCCGTGATGCTCGAGTGCAATCCATCGGCGGTGGTGCGACCGAGGTGATGCTGGAAGAGGTTGCAAAGCGGATATAGCGGTTGTCGTTTGCATAAGACGATGGATTGGCTCACGCACCGAACTCATTTTTTTTTACTCTTCCAAGTTCCACCGTAT
>DORE01000263.1 GCA_003514305.1 Gammaproteobacteria bacterium
AAGCAGCCTGGATCGAATTCGACAGCGAAGATCTTAAACAGGGTACTATACCAAGGCCTAATATGGATGAGTAATCCCAAGAATTTGCAAAATCAAAAATAACTGAAAGACCGGAAAAACAGTTGGTCTGGGGACTCATGACTGTAGTACAGTGTCATTGTGTCTCGTCCCTCGACTGGTCTCAAAGTTCGATAAACTGGCGTTGCCTAGGGTGCCCTTGACCGAAAATTCAATCAAAACGCCCGTTTCGCAGAATTAACCCGATGTGGATTGAGCTGAACATCCTCCCCAAATCTTCTTGCATATCCGTGATCCAGCGCAAGTGTTAGTGCGTTTAGATGGCATGCGGCTCAAAGTTACTTATGAAAGTGCGGCTCGAACAATGTCCGTTCGTATTGGCATTCTGCTGATTGGAGCTGGATTTGCGCTCATTCTGGCTTGTGCCGCCGGAACGCTCCAGTTTTCAACCTTCGAAGTCGCTGGACATTCAGGAGTACGCTCCTTAGCAGGTCTGGCGGTATTTGGCTGCATGATGGCCGCAATGGGTTCATTCGAATAAGAGACAAATATTATGCTTAAGCAAGCTGATGTTTTCATTCTCCTAGCGGTGAGTATCTCGTTCGCTGTTTCGGGGTTCTTATGGTTTTCTGGCCAAAGAGAAGAAGGGTTATTCACCGCAATATGGGTACCCTCGATCCTTTGTTTCGGGATCTACTTCAAGCTTGTGGTTATTGGGGCAGGACAAAAATGACCAATCAAACTCTTCTGTTGATTGCAGGGCTAGTCTTTACGCTCATGGTTACCGGATTGTTTCTAACTCTTCATGCAGCGGGGACTTGGCGAGACCCTAGTCAAGACAAAGAGAGCTCGGAATGAACTTAACACCACTTAGCACCTCATGAAGTATTCTGTTTACGAACTCGGCGAAAAATCAATTTTACTGTTCATCGGGATTGGTGCGTTCTGCGCCGCTGTACTTCAAGTCATCAGCACCGTACAAACCCTTAACTTCGAAATTGAACAGTTGTTCATCCTTTTTATCTACGCAGAGGTTATCGGTATGGTGGGAGCGTACATTTCATCATCGAGAATTCCGCTAACGCTGCCTATCATAATAGCGATCACCGCTCTTTGCAGACTGATAGTCATGCAAAGCAAAGGAACCGAGCCCCTGCTTCTTCTAAGCGAGTCTGCGTCAATACTGCTATTATCAATCGCAGCTTATGTGATGAGCCTGAAAGGCAAAATCAGCCTTGAGAAGTTAAGAGAACTAAGGAACGAAGGCTAAGGGGCCTCGGCCAATTCTTAAATCTGGATTTGCTTTAGTCCGACCGTCTGCGTGACCCTTATGTCGCCTCCCTGCTTGGCGCATCAACTTGCGACGAAGGCGCATTCGCACGACAAAGGGCAAGCAATGCTGACCCGCTCTCCTTGAATAAACTTTATAAGACTGCTCCAAAGAGACGGATCAGTCCACTGGAGCGGCAAGACATGGAACCACTTGTGCATACACCTATTGTCAAAGCCTGCTCAGCTCCGGCGCTCTGCCTGCGTATGATCTATACGCTTTTTATAGTAAGGCAACAGCGATCCCCAATAAAAAAAATGCGAAAAAGGCGACTATTGGGAATGTTATCAGTTGCCGCACTGTTTTCCGCGCACGGCACGCAGGCGATCGCACAAAGTCCAGAAGGTCAGCTCCTTGATGACTCGACGGTAACATTTGACGCAGATTTTTTCGCGAAATTCCAGCCCGTATCAGTGAACGACATGATTGACCGCATCCCGGGGATTGGGCTAGCGCTCAGCCGCGGCGGAGGTGGAAGCCGCAGGGGTCTTGGTGGTGGGGGAAATGAAATCCTTGTTAATGGCCAGCGCATTACTGGGAAATCAAATGGCAGCCGGGATCAGCTTAGAAGAATAGCAGCGGACCAAGTCGACTACATCGAAATTATTCGCGGCATTTCAGAGGACATCGATGTCAGAGGCGCCACCCAGGTAATCAACATTGTGCTGCTGGAAGCAAAGTCCCGGTCGAGTATTGCGGCGGAGGTCAACGCCGACAGAATCCAGGATGGCACTGTCGCCCCTGGAGGGAGATTCTCGTACACAGGGCAATCTGGAAGCTTCAACTATCTACTCGCAGTAGAATCTGAACCTAGATACCGCAAAACGGACACCTTTGAGTCAAGCAGGGACGCGAATGGCAAGCTATTAGAGGTTCGTGAAGAAGCTATTACTCGCGATCAAAATGACCTTCAAGCCAGCATAAATCTTGGTTATCAGTTCGAAAGCAGCCTCCTTCAATTCAACGCACTACTAGGTAGGACTAATCCACCAACCGACGTAATCCGGAAAATCGTGGATTTCAGGGGCACCGAAACTGAGTCAAGAGATGTCAGAGAGGGTAATAAATTCATCCGAGATAATTGGGAAATTGGGGGAGATTATGAGTATGAGTTTGATTCTTCGGCAAAATATCGAGTGCTTTTCTTAGTTAATGATTCAAAGTCTGATTTTACACGCGAGCGCTTCGACGTATTAGATAGCGGTGAAGACAAAGAACTTTTTCTACGTAGCCTTGGGCGCGATCGAGAACGAATTCTCCGCACGTCCTACACCCGGGATATAGTTTCGGGACATGCCCTTGAATTGGGCGTAGAGGGAGCACAAACCATACGCAATAACGGTTTGCTTTTGGGATCGAGGTTCGGCCAAAGTCAAGTGTCCGAAAATACAGGCGGTCTCCCTGCTGCGCAAATCGAGAATGCGTTCTCTGAGATCCAAGAAAGACGTTATGAATATTTTGGTATACATAACTGGCAACTTAATGAGCGCATGGCTTTGGAGACTCAGCTGATTTTCGAGGATTCAACAATTGAGCAAACAGGAGACATAGATAACGCGCGTAGCTTTAATTTTTTGCGTCCGCGCGTCGACTACCGTTTCGACATCACCCCAACAATTCAAATCAGAGCGACTATCGAGAAAGATGTTTCTCAACTCAGCTTCTCAGACTTCAGCGTATCGCAAGACAATGGCGATGACGATCAGAACATTCAGGGTGGCAATCCTGACGTTACTCAGGAACAGTCGTGGAGATATGACCTAAATTTAGAATACCGCCTGGCTGAGGGGCTTGGAGTCGTCAACACCCGAATTTATTACAGGAAGATTGAAAACGTTATAGGCCGCATAGATGTCTCTGCGTCTGAAGATGACCTTCTCTCAGCTAGAGGGAACATCGGAGACGGAAAGCGTTATGGTATCAACTTTCAGGCCAGCTCCAAACTACCGTACCTTGGTCTGGCTAACGCGCTGGCCACTATGAGCATAGGGTTAGGAGACTCAGAAGTCATTGACCCGTTTTTGAATCGAAGACGCCGGCTTCAATCCTACCCCAGCCGGTGGTCAACGCGCGCAAGCTTTCGCCACGACTATCAGCCATGGAACTTCAGCTATGGGTTTAACTACAGCTGGTCTGATCAACAGGGAGAGCAACGCGTAAACTTCGATTTGTTCGACACAGAAAGATCAGTCGATGAATATAACCTGTCTTTGTTTTTTGAGAAACGCTCGTCGAACGGAGTTACGTTCCGTTTTGACGTAAGAAACGCAAATGACCGGGAATCCTGCCGGATTCGAACTCGATATGAAGGTCGTATAGACAGCGGGATCGTCGAAGAATTAGAGAATTACTGCAGAGCTGAAGGGATTCTTTATGCCTT
>DORE01000128.1 GCA_003514305.1 Gammaproteobacteria bacterium
TTTTTCTGCCGAGATGGAAGTGGACTCTGGCAGTGATCAGCGGAGGAGTGGTCCCGTTTTGCCTGGCACTGGCATACGCTGGTCTGGTGTTGTCTCAAATCTTGGTATGGCCAGATGGCGGCGGGTTTAGTTCGGTTAAGGAAGTGGCCGTTCTGTTCGAAAACCCCTACATGTTGACAGCGGGATGGGTTCACTATCTGGCCTTCGATCTGTTTGTCGGTTGCTGGGAAGCACAGGACTCACAAAAGCATAAAATCCCTCATATATTGGTCGCGCCCTGTTTGCTACTCACTTTTCTGCTAGGACCTGTAGGTCTCGTTTGTTATTTGATCGTTCGATTTTTCGCGGCCAAGCAATTGACCGTGTTTGAATATTCATGACTGCAGTAAGCCTAGTTAGTGGGACGGGGTCTGTTCCCTATCTCAAGGTTGGCGGAGAGGGAGATACTCTGTTCTTCGCGCATGCCAATGGCTATCCACCTCTGGCCTATCGGTCCTTGCTGGGGCCTCTTACGCAATCACATACGGTGATCGCCGGACTGCATCGTCCGTTATGGCCGAAGCCTGATTCACCAAATTCATTACGGTCCTGGCGGGTATTTAGCGCGGATGTCGAGTCGCTTCTCGCACCGCGGGAGCAGGCGGTCTTCGGCATGGGGCACTCGATGGGCACTGCCGCGCTGATTTCTGCTGCGGCCCGCCAGCCCAAGCTGTTCAAGGGTCTGATCTTAATCGAGCCGGTTCTGGTACCAGCGTCCTACTGCTGGTCTTTACGGTTGTTCAAGCCGCTTGTTCGCAGGACGCTGCCACTTGTGCGACGTACACTCGCTCGGCAACAGGAGTGGCAGAGTCGACAACAGGCCTTTGATCATTTCCGGCCGAAAGCCGTGTTTAAGCGTATTGGCGACGATGCGCTTTGGGACTACGTGAACTACGGCCTCATTGAGCGCGAGGACGGGCAGTTTGAGCTAGCTTTTTCCCGAGAGTGGGAAGCTGCATGTTATTTAAATGTGCAGAACATATGGCCCTTACTGGATAAGCTGGAGATACCAATTTTGGCTATAAGGGGTGAGCGCTCCAACGTCCTCAGTCAGCGCTCGTGGCAGCGGTGGCGTGCAAAGTCACCGCAGCATCGCTACGAGGAAATTGCCGGGACTGGCCATTTGGTGCCGTTCGAGCGACCTCAGGACATTTTAGAATTAGTATCTGCTTGGTTGGGCGAACATAACTAAGGCGCCTGAGTGCAGTAGGCTAATCTCTTCGGGGTCACTCGCGGCGAAATTTTATTAATGGTGTTGCTTCCTTTGTTATCTTCATCGCTTAAGTTGCGGAATCGATCCTTGCATATTGTCTCTTTGCTTTTCCACTGTTCCCGATCCTGATTTGACAGAAATATATCAAAATGATATCAAAATGATCGGATTGCCTCGGCAAGAGACCGGCGCAAATGATTTCCCTACTATTGCTTGAGTCCACCGGGAGGTGTTTTATGATAGAAGAACGTGAAGCCGCATCTTACAACGGTTATAAGGCGATTGGTGTCTTGCTGTTCCTCACATTGGCGACACCAGTAGCGATAGGGATTTTGCCAATGATGTTGAAAATTCCTTTGGCTCTTTTCTGGCTGCTGGTTCTAGCATGTTGGGTGGGGTTTTTTATGGTCGCGCCTAATCAGGGTCGGGTACTTCAGCTTTTCGGCAGATACGTGGGAAGTGAGCGGAGCGAAGGCTTACACTGGGCGAACCCGCTTTACATGAAGAAGAAAGTGTCGCTCAGGGTAAGAAACTTCGAATCTGGCACGCTCAAGGTCAATGATAGCAGTGGAAACCCAATTGACATCGCGGCAGTCGTTGTTTGGAAAGTTGTTGATACCGCCGAGGCACTTTTCGAAGTGGATGACTATGAAAACTATGTGCAGATACAGAGCGAAGCAGCGCTGCGGAATTTAGCAACAACCCACCCTTATGATAGCTACGGTGAGGAAGGACAGGATTTTTGCTTACGTGGTAGTCCGGAAGAGGTGGCTGCACTGCTTAAGACTGAAGTTCAGAACCGCCTTAGCAAGGCGGGTGTAGAAGTAATCGAGGCCCGCCTCAGCCATCTGGCTTACGCTCCAGAAATTGCAAATGCCATGTTGCAAAGACAGCAGGCATCTGCAATCGTCGCAGCTCGAGAAAAAATTGTCGAGGGTGCGGTTGGAATGGTAGACCTGGCCCTGAGTCGGTTAGCTGATCAGCATATTGTTTCTTTGGATGAGGAGCGAAAAGCTGCCATGGTCAGTAATTTGCTGGTGGTGCTGTGCGGAGAGCATGCGGCGTCGCCGGTGGTCAATACAGGAAGCCTCTACACTTAGAACCTTTCTGTCTCGAGAGTTAGCAAGTTGTAGATTGATAGACGACCTGAAATTTTGATTCTAATGAATAGAAAAACTTTCCCTTTGAGAGTTCATCCAGATATTTTTGAGGCCGTGCAAAAGTGGGCAAACGATGATTTGCGCAGCATCAATGCTCAGATCGAGTTTGTTCTGAGAGAGTCGCTGGCTAAAGCGGGACGCCTCGAGCGCTCGCTTCCCGACGGTTCTGGTCAAAAGGAAAGACTTGAAGACTGATAGCGATTTTCATATGGGTTTGTACGATAAAGCTTGTGCTGGGCAATCATGGCTTTTGCGATTACGACTTAATAAATAGTTGGTAGATCAGTGGTGTACATGCTTCCATGATTTAGGCCCTATATAACTGCGGCCAATTAATATTCCAGAGAGGTTCGATTGACAAAGATTCTGCTGGACCTTTCGTTTTGCAATCAGACTGAAGGTATGGCGAAGGCCTGATTCCTTTGATAAATAATTTCCCCCTTGCTTACCGCCAGGTAATTGAGCTCGCTTGGCCTTTCATCCTCGCCAATGCAGCGGTGCCGGTTCTGGGGCTGGTAGATACGGCGGTAATCGGCAATTTAGGGTCTGCCCAGGACCTCGGAGCTGTTGCTTTCGGTGCGTTGATTTTCTCGTTTGTGTACTGGGGATTCGGCTTTCTTCGGATGGGTACGACCGGATTTGTAGCACAGGCGGCCGGGGACTCAGATCATCTTGAAGCGCGGGCGGTGCTTGGGCGTGCTTTGCTCCTTGCTGTTGCATTGGGGTGCCTCATCATGGCCCTTCAGTTGCCCATTCAGTGGTTGGCATTCACAATTTTGACTGGCAGCGACGACGTGGAACAGATTGCTCAGCTGTACTTTTCTATTCGTATCTGGGGTGCCCCTGCGACCCTGATGGGTTTTGTAGGAGCAGGATTCCTCATAGGGATGGGGTACAGCAAAATATTTTTATCGCTACAGGCCTTTCTTAACGGATTGAATATTGTGCTTGATGTCCTGCTCGCAGGGGTTCTTGGTCTGGGCGCTGCCGGAATTGCTCTAGGCACAGTCATCTCGGAATGGAGCACAGTGATACTTGGCGCAGTTGTTATGTTTAGGATTATGCGTAACACCAGTTTGCCGGGTGAGACCTTCTGGCCACTAGAAAAAATACTTGACTACAATAAGCTCGTTGAGTTGCTGCGTGCCAATTTGGATATTATGATCAGAACTCTGTTGTTAGTTTTCTCGTTCGCTTTCTTCACCAATCAAGCAGCAAAATTCGGGGATATTGCCCTGGCAGCTAATCATATTTTGTTGCAGATCATTGCATTCAGTGCATTCTTTCTGGATGGATTTGCTTTTGCTGCTGAAGGCTTGGTGGGCAGGGCTGTTGGAGCACGTGATTCGTTGCTATTTATGGCCGCTGTAAAACGCACTAGTTTGCTGGCAGCGATGTCTGCGGTAATCCTGGCCTGTTTGGTTTTAATTTTTGGGCCTGACCTTATTGCTGTGCTTACGGATTTGGCTGCCGTTCGGGAGGCGGCTTCAAGTCTAACGTATGTTGCAGCGATCTACATCCTTATGTCCGTCGCAGCGTTTCAGTTAGATGGTATTTTTATAGGCGCATCCTGTACGCGGCAAATGCGTCGTGGCGCTATTCAGTCTGTAGTGCTTTTCTTGTTGGCTTGCTGGTTGCTCGCGCCCAGATATGGCATTTTGGGGTTGTGGTGGGCCATGATTGCCTTTGTCATCCTCAGAGCAGTGGTGCTATTTCGTTTTTTCCCGCAAATGTTGGCAAGACTGCAATGACTCACCGGCAGTAGAAAGGAAATCTGGTCACTAGTGGGGATCATCCGTCGTCCTGGGCATTAGATAAGGATCGAAGTAAAGATTGACTGTCTTAAATCCATGCAGAGTGATTGACCCTTGATGCCTCGCTTCACCTGTGCTGGTGAATTCAAATCTATAGTGTCGCCTCAAGATCAGATTGCCAGCCTGGCTGCGAACAAGCGACAAGCCGCTGAGCATCAGAGTTTGGTCCAGCAACTGCAAATGTTCTGCTGCGCAGCGACGCTGGACACTGTCGATCGCCAAGCGCTTTATTTTGTCGCTCTGCCACCAAAAACTGGTAACTGCCGCCAGCAGAGTCAGGAAAAAAATAGCCTCCAAAGACATCAGGGTACCGGCAGTGGCTGATATCTACCGCGTTGGCCATGGCGTATAAGAAAAGATGCGTGCGCTTTTCTAGATATTCGTGGCCGAGAAGGATTCATTAGCCGGCTCGATCGTGCTCTTTGTAGCGCTTAATGTGCGGCGCTAGGATCTCGAGTGCAGTTTTGTTGCAGGGAGGCAGCTCGGCATCAGAATGAGAAAGCGGTTCAACCCGCTCCCCCCAGCGTATGAGGCCAGCACCCCAGGTAAGTCCCGCGCCGAAAGTGGCAGACAAAATATAGTCGCCTGGTGCCACGCGCCCCTCTTCAATTGCCTCAGTCAAGCCCACTGGTATAGTGCCAGCTGAAGTATTGCCGTACTTGTGCACGTTCACGAAGACTTTGCTCTCATCGACGCCGACGCGCTTCGCCAGCGCATCTAGAATACGTTTATTCGCTTGATGAGGCACCACCAGATTGACGTCTTTAATTTTCAGGTTAGACCTTTCGAGTACATCTGCGCAAGCCTTTGCCATGCTTTTTACGGCGCGTTTAAATACTTCTTGGCCCTCGAAGTTCCAACCTGAGTACAGGAAATCTGACGATAATCGCGAATAGGCGGAGCCAAGGTTCGTAATCTGTATGGCGTATTTTGCGTCTGCCTCGCAACCGATTTTGGCTGATAAAAGGCCTACGGGCTGATCGGATGCCTCCAAGATGACCGCGCCGCAAGCATCGCCAAATAAAACGGCCACGTCCCGACGTGCCCAGTTCATGTAGTGCGAGATAAATTCGCCTCCGATAACTAGCACTTTTTGATGGGCGCCTGTGCGAATAAGATTTGTGCCAATATGCAATCCGTATAAGAAGCCGGTGCAGGCGGAATTGATATCTAGAGCGGCAGCGTTTCTCGCGCCGAGCGCATCTGCAATAAGTGAGGCAGTGTTTGGACACATGGAATCGGCTGTGAGACTGCCAAGCAGGATGAGGTCAAGCTCACTCGGATCGAGATTGGCGGCTGCCAGAGCACGCCGGGCGGCAACCAGGGCCATGTCAGAAAAATTACAATGACAGATGCGCCGCTCTTTGATGCCGGTCCTGGAGGTGATCCACTCGTCTGAAGTTTCCATGAAAGTGGCCAGATCATCGTTGCTCAGGACCGCAGGTGGTACACATTTACCCCAGCCAGTGATTTCAGCGTATTGCATCCATTCTCCTTTTTCGCAGTGCTCTAATTTGCCACTCTGAGTTCGGGGCTTAGGTTTTTCGGTCGATAGTAAAGGCTTGTTGGCACTGCTTATTTTGTTATTCTGGCGGGCCCTGGGTCGAGAACTTTAGGGAATAAAAATAATACTCCATTTTATCGTGACTAGATAGGTTTTGAACTGTCGCCTTAAGGCTGACGTTTTTCCCGAGTGATAAGTTTTTGTGCGTATCTGAGCCCATGAAGTCGATCAAGTATTTACTGTCAGCCAGTCTCCTCTCATGCGTTTTGGCAGCCGGGGCAGCGGGAGGTGAGCAAGGCTTATCGCACCATGTCTGGGACAGTTTGCTTATCCGCTTTGTTAACTCGGAGTCTGACGGAGCAGCAAGTCGGGTGGACTATGACGGGTTCGCGGAATCAAGGCAGACCTTGTCTGTTTATCTCACTCAATTGGCCTCAACATCAATAGCTGAATTCAAACGCTGGCCTGTTGCTGAGCAGTTGGCTTTTCTGATCAATGCTTATAACGCCTGGACCGTCGATCTGATTCTTGAACACTATCCGGGGATTGAGTCGATTCGAGATATTGGGTTTCTGCCGGGTGGAGCATGGCGCCACAGGATGGTGGACCTGTTTGGACAGCGGATATCTCTCAATGGCCTGGAGCATGAAATGATACGCGGTTGGGATCACCTTCGGGAGCCCCGCATCCACTTCGCCGTAAACTGCGCGGCAGTTGGTTGTCCGGCGCTTTCAGACCGTGCCTATACCGGAGAAATTCTGGATGAACAACTTGAAGATAGTACTCGCCAATTTCTGAAAGACCGGACAAGAAACTATATGCTGCGGGGCGATCTTCACGTGTCTCCTATATTTCGCTGGTACCGAAAAGATTTCGAGGATGGTTGGGGTGGATATGAGTCGCTGCCGGAATTTTTGGTCGAATACGGCGAGGCCCTTGGGCTTTCGAATGAGCAGCAGGACGCACTGATTGCAGGCCAGATCCGCATCCAGTACAGCCGCTATGATTGGAGTCTTAATTCGCTGGTGAATTGATCGTAAGATTACAATGTTGCACTCCACAGCTCCGCCGGGTCTGTGATAAACTCCGTGCTGGAAGAGTATCATCCCCGGTGGGGTGCCCGGACTTCAAACCCGGTGAAGTCTGTTTATAGCAGGCTTGGTGGGTTCGACTCCTGCCTCTTCCGCCACATACTCATTCAGTAGTACTCAGCTACAACCAGTAAAGCTAAAATCTTTCGACATTTATAGCATATTACTGTTCAAAGCGGTTCAACAAGACTTTCTAGAATCCAATAGCTTTAGTAACATCTGTAGTAACACTGGTGTTAATCTAAGGCTAAATGCCGCTTATGCCCCGAATAGCGAAGCCATTAACTGACACTCAAATACGAAACGCTAAACCCAAGTCGAAGGAATACAACCTTGCCGATGGGCAAGGCCTATATCTTCGGGTTAAGCCGAGCGGGTCGAAGGAATGGGTCTTTAACTACTACAAGCCGATTAGTGGAAAAAGAACGAATAACGGGCTTGGTATTTATCCAAATGTATCTCTCAAAGTTGCAAGAGACAAACGTCAAGTTTATCAAGAGCTGCTTGCTGAAGGGTATGACCCTGCTGAGTATCTCGCTAAGAAGAAAAACGAGCAGGCAAGCGTCTCTGCAAATACGCTTCTGAAAGTCACTGAGCTTTGGCTAGAAACGCAAACCGACATCACGGCTCGATATGCCCGTGATATTAAAAATTCATTGACGACGCATGTAATGCCTACTCTGGGGCATATTCCGATTACTGACATTACCCCTGTGACGGCTATAAATGCGATTCGCCCTCTTGCAGAGCAAGGTAAAAGCGAGACGGTCTCACGGGTTTGTTCGCGGTTAATCCGAATTATGGGGTTTGCCAAGAATACTGGTCTGGTAAGAGAAAATCGATTGTATGGAATCAAGGATGCGTTTAAGTCTCCTAAGCATAAAAATTTCCCCACGATAGCCCCTTCGGAGTTGCTCGATTTTATAAAGCAATTGTCGAGAGCGAATATTACGTTGACCACTCGGTTATTAATTGAATTTCAGCTCCATACGATGGTTCGGCCAGGCGAAGCCGCTGGGGCGAAATGGTCTGAGATTGATTTCGATAACACGCTTTGGATTATTCCAGGGACAAGGATGAAAAAAGGCAGGCAGCACATTGTGCCTCTTACCAAGCAATGCCTCGCAATCTTGTCCGAGATGAAAGTGGTTTCACACCAGTCAGAATATGTCTTTCCTGCAGACAGAAAAGGGAAAGGTCACGTTAATGCTGCAACGGCAAATATGGCTATTAAACGGATGGGGTATAAGGGCAGGCTAGTAGCACACGGACTGCGGTCATTAGCCAGTACGACGCTCAATGAGCAAGGTTTTAGGCCTGATATTGTTGAGGTAGCTCTAGCTCATGGTGACAAGGATAAGGTTCGAGATTCATACAATCATGCCGAATTTTTGCGGCAACGCGGGGAGATGATGGCATGGTGGTCGAACCACATAGAATCCGCCAACCTTGAATAAAAGGAAGCAAAAAATGCCGCAATGGAGGTTTGAAAAAGCAGCAAGACTCGCAAGAGAGCTTAAAACTTGGAATCACAATGATGTAGCTCAAGTAATAAGAGATTCCTTGGATTCGCAAGATCAAAATGTTGGAGCCTCGGGAACCGCTGATTCTGAATACGGAACTGCTTTGGAGACGAAGAGTCAGCCTATCATCGATTATAAATTCGATAATCCAATAGAGTGCTTCCACACCCACGTTGCTGTTGGCCTAAGCCCTCCGCGCGAGGTGATGATTTGCATGCGACTATGTATACGAGACTACTTTCTTGCTGGAGGAAAAATATCCTTAGATGAAGCCTTTTTCGGTAAAGAGCATGTTGCGACAAGGAGTTATGCAAAGCTAAATCATGATAAGAGCTTACACTCCAAATATGCTCTATTTGACGCTACTAAACATTTATCGGAAATAAAAAGTCTAGATGGCAAGGCGGAGGAATTTTTGTCTAAACGCCTTGGTGACCTTTCATCGGACAGAGCAAGCTTCTTGAGGGGCTACAATCGATGGAAATCTCGTAAAAACAGATAGTTAGTTCGGACAAATTTTGAAAATCTTGTCCGTGAATTAAATTCATATGTGATTAAGCTGTCGCGCCATGTTCAACAAGATACTAGAGGTATCAAACATGGATGCTAAATGTCACAGAAAATCTCGAATAATTCGATGGCCAGAAGTTCATGAAAGGGTCGGTTACTGTCGCACTAATATTTATTACTTAATTCAGTCAGGAGATTTTCCAGCACCCATTAAGCTTGGCTCAAGAGCTGTTGGTTGGCTTGAAAGTGATATAGAAAATTGGATTGAGTCTCGTATTGAGCAGTCTCAAAACGGAGGTGGAATATGAGCCTTCGTAAAAGAATTAATCAAAATTGCAAAGGTTGCATCTACGACCCGTATGCAGCGGGTACTTGGCGACAACAAACAACGCTCTGTCCAGCAATTAATTGCTCCTTCCACGAAGTACGGCCAGTAACTGAGTCTGAAATCCCTGTTGGAGTCTTGGACTACCACCAGGTTTCAGAAGAGGAATATCAACAAATCAGGCTTCACATATCTGGGGAGGGCAAAAATGTCTAATTTAAGCCTCGTCACACCCCCAAATCGGCCCGATACGGACACAGAGGTGGT
>DORE01000202.1:0-1481 GCA_003514305.1 Gammaproteobacteria bacterium
GGTGGTACCTCATAGTGCTGCTCATTAGCTTGCACGGTGCTTAAAGCAATCGGGCTTGCTCGTAATTCCTCTATAAAATCAGCTTTTTTTGATGCTCGCTCTTCAGTATTGATTGGGATTTCTAATAGGCGTTCCTGGATTATTCTTTTGATGGCTAGCCTAAGAACATATTCAGGAATTATGCCAAGCTCGGTTAATTTGATTGCTAAATTAAGCATGTTTAATAAATATTTCTAACACTGTATTTTTGAAAGGCCTGAGGTACTTACCAGCCAATGTCCATAGATCGTACGCGATTTTCCAAATTCTTGACTTAAGCGTGCAGCAGCTTCTGGAATCCAATAAACACATCCTTTACTCCCGATATGCCTCCAAGCTTCTGCTGGTCCGCAGCGTAGTCCTCGCCGACAAGCAAACAATTCATCAATAGAGTTCTGATCCTTTTCTGGTTGCCGCCGGGATAAGCGCTATCTCCTCACCGCCCTGCTGGATCTTTAGGTTTCGAAAAAGCGCCTTACCGGGCTGTTTTGCGAATACGTTGTTTGCTATGAACCAGACTCCGACAATCTTCTTGGGCAGATCGCCAGGTACCGCCTCGGCATAGTCTGCAAGCACATTTCGCTCATGGGTTTGCCAAGAGCCTGACGGCACGTCAGCGTCTTCAATCACAAAGTGCGTTTCACGCTGATCCCACCATGGCAGCGGACACTGAAAGTGTTCCCCCGCCGACAGAAATTCGCTTCTCATCCACGTCAGGTCTTGGCCGTTTGCAAATTCCAGCGCAACACTGAAATAGTCATGACCAGCAATGTTGGTCTCTGCGATCGCGGCCGGCATTGCTTGATAGTTCCACTCGAAGGAGAAAACGGTATCCGTTGAAATGGGTATGTCTAACTCGGCCTTGATAATACCGGTGTCATCTATCGGCTCCCCTTGTACCGTGTAATGGCCGTCAACCGTTTGATCTGACCAGGCTTGAGATTGACCCAGATTCGCTAGATAGGAAAAACCTCGTGGCGGCTGTTGGATGACTGGCACTGTTTGAGCATCTTGCCTCACCCTGACCGACAAGCCTGTATCGATTCCTGGCAAGGCGCTAAATTCGACTGGGTACGCACCTTGAGGGCTGTCCCAATAGATGCCCACGGGACGTACTGTTAGGTATAAATCCCCTGCGTTGTCGCTGACGAAGGAAAATCGATTTGCTGCCAAGTTATAGGCTGTACCCTCATCGCCGACGCGATACCAGATGACATGGCGCGGCTGCGCCCTCAGCCCCTGAATTTCCCAGAGACCCTCCGACTCGAGCAGAATCGTTTCGCCCGAATCGACGGCAATGTTCGTATTGATCCAGCCTGCGCTGGTATCGGTGAAGCGGATTACCGGACGTTGATCGCTGCTGCTATTGGCTTGTGGCTCGACCGACTCGTACGAAGGTGCTTGGTTTGATCCAAGACTATTGGCGTGCGTATTCGCAGCCA
>DORE01000202.1:1879-2738 GCA_003514305.1 Gammaproteobacteria bacterium
ATACTACAGGTTGGGCGGTAACGGTAGCAGGAGAGATATTGGCCGATAGCTGGCCCTGAATGCGGCCAGTATGTTACTTCGTCTGCGAGCGCTGGCCCTTTTTAGCAAGCTCTCACGTGCCTTACCGTTTGTACCTGAAAAGGGTTCGCCTGTCGGTTTCGCTGAAGAAACTACAGCATGCGCCGAACACCTTCTCACTTAGTAGGAAATATCTGCTTGATGTATCTGGCGAACGAGCAAATCGCTCTTCAAGATTAATAATCTACACCAGCTCAAGGAGTCCCAATCTGCCAAGTAGGGGTGCACGCGGGGTGGGGTCGCTCGAGCTTTTGCCCCTACTCGTAGGTAATTGGAAACGAGGGTTACCTACACAATTAGTGGGTACAAAAGCGGGTACTGGAGACCTCAGCGCGGCTGAGATTCAGCCTAAATTATTGTTTTGTATCGTTATTTTTGATAATAAATGGCGGAGCGGACGGGACCGACAAAAATCAATAACTTACTGATTTAATTAACTTATTTATTAGAAATTCGATTCTGTTCCCCCAGAGGTGCCCCCACAAGTTTTTCTCGCTTCGGCTTGCATTTCCTCTGCCAGATAGTGACGCACAACGCTCGATAGGCCTGTCCTGGAAAATTAACCATCTTCCTTTGACGCTTTCCTTTACGCTATTGATCATCCAAGTTAAGGAGTGTTACTTCAATGTTCGTTCAAAAAGTCCTTCTCTTTTTGCTCGTTTCCGGCGTCCCGACAGGACTCCTCGCTCTGGATTCAACTCCTCTGAATGAGGCTTTACGGCAGCCTGTTGTAGATAAGCGCCTCAATATGACCATTGGTGTTTTGGGAAATTCTGACGGC
>DORE01000014.1:0-236 GCA_003514305.1 Gammaproteobacteria bacterium
AAAGGCGCGCCTGAGATGGCGCGCTTTTTTGTGTCTCAGAAAACTCAATATTTCGTAAAGTGCGATAGGGTCCTTGATCAAGTTGAAGCCGACCTAAAGGATTTGTATTTTGATATAATCCTTGCCTTACCAGCTAATATTTAAGAATATTTAAAAGTAAATATCTTAGGAAGTTTTAATGGACTTTATGATTTAGATTACTGAATTCTCTAACCAACTCATGAAATTACGATCTT
>DORE01000014.1:614-6761 GCA_003514305.1 Gammaproteobacteria bacterium
GAGATAATGAGCATTTACTCTTCGGTCCGTCGTGCTCTGCGAGAAAATACCGACTTTAAGAGCGAGCTCGAAAGCGTGAAAATCAGTAATGCTCAGATTCAAAGAGAGTTGTCTGAGTTTGGCTGGGGTATTGAGGCACTCGCTCGATACGAGGATCGCTCGAAACCTCAAAATACCAGGGAATTTATAGCTGTTGGTGGGCTTCAGTTGCCGGGAAACGAGTCGAGAATTTTCATTGATGAAAATCTCACAGCTAGGGTCGGGGTGAAAAAGAAATATTCGACGGGAACTGTTTTAGAGGTTGGTTCGCGGTTTTCTCGTCTCAGTAACACCCTAAATAGAACCTCAGCCAATGCATTATTTTCTCCTGAATATGAGACCTTTACTGGAATTACAATTACCCAGCCGCTTCTTCGTGGGTTTGGCAAAGATGCTAATCTCGCCGGTGTAAATATCGCGAGGCTTCGTGGAACGGCCCAAGAAATTTTAACTCATGTAAAAGCGATGAACTTAGTCGCCGAAGTTGCTACCCGCTATACGGATATTATTACAGCTGATCGCGTGTTAAATGTCCATGGACAGAACATCAAATTAGCCGAGCAGATGTTGGTGCGCAATAAGGAGCTTTTCAAAAGCAAGGAGGGTTTAGCGACCGACGTCACAACTGCAGAACTCGCCCTTTATCAGCGACAGGATCAATACATCACTAGTGCTGCTGAGAAAATTGAGAGAGTTAATACACTCTTTGCACTGACTAACCGCGAGCCAGATCTGGAGGGGAAAACTAAATTTAAACCATCATCCGCTTTCTTTTCAGGCGAGACGAATATGGGCAAGCGTGAATTGATTAGTTATGGGCAAAAGCGCAGATTGGATATTAGCTATTACAATCACGTCGTCGATACTACAAAATTGAATGTTCTCCGCGCAAGGGATTCTGGGAGGGCACAGCTCAATTTGACTGGTTCCGCTGGGCTTTATGGGCTAGATGCTGATGGTGGGGGCGCTTTTGGAGAGGCAGCCAGCGCTCAAGGAAGAGAATGGTCACTGGGCCTGGATTTCAAGATGCCGCTTACCGCGGATGCCGATGAGGCTGCGTTGAAAGCAGCCGAGGCACAGGTGCGCAAAGCTGAATTGGAGCTTCAAAAAACTAAGCGTTCTATCTCGCTGGAGGTGCACACAGCATGCACTCGCATGGAGGCTGCAAAGCAAAGGATACAGACGGCAAAAAAGGCTGTGGAGCTTGCTGCTGAGAGACTGAAACAAGAACAAGATTTATTCAATGCTGGAGAGGGCGACTTTTACAGGGTTGTCGAACTACAGCAGATCCTTGGAGATTCTAAGGTAAATTTGGTCGCCAGTGAAGCAGCTCTCAGCAAGTCTGTGATCGCTGTATGGCTTGCTGCAGGACAAATTTTCGAACGCATTGGAATTTCGAATGCTGAGATACAGGTGATGGTCACCCGTGCCAAAGCGAAGCGATGAGAGCTTAATCAATCGAAACCTAGAAAATCACGGACTTTATGAAAAGAATTGTGAATCGAATTTTAGTAATTTTGATCTTTCTTGCAGGCTGCATTTCGCCCTCTCTTGCGCAGGTTTGGATTGAGGGGACCACTCAACCTGCAGCGCGGATTACAATTAGTTCACCAGTGGAGGAAATCGTTGAAAGTGTGGCGGTTCAAGAGGGAGATATTGTAGAAAAAGGTGGGACTCTCGCCACGCTGTTTTCGACAAAAGAGCAGCTTGAGGTCAAGCGGCTTGGCATTCTGATAGAAAAAGCTTTGGCAGATGCCAAGACAGCTCGAGATCTTTATGATAAAAAGATCCAAAAGAAGTCTGAACTCCTACAGAAAGAGGTCGAGCTTAAGCGTCTAAAAATTGAGCAGGAAATGGCTCAGGTCTCTGTTAAGCAGAGGATTATCAAGGCTCCGGTGGCGGGGACGGTTGTTTATAGGCTTAAGGATCCTGGTGAGGCGGTAGAAAGAGTCGAGCCTGTGTTTGAGATTATTGATGCCTCTAAAATGAAGTTGGTTTTCTTTCTTTCTACAAAGCATCTACCGAATCTCAAAAAAGGGATGAAATCCGACGTTCTTTTTCCGGAGCTGCCTGAGATTAAAGAAAGAAAAGCCACTCTTGTGTTCATCGACCCGCAACTCGATTCGCGAAGCGGGCTCTTCCGCGTTCGTTTTGATTTCGATAATAGCGAATTGAAGATTAAGCCTGGTGTAAGAGTGAAGGTTAAACTCCCGGAAATGGAGGGGCGTGAATGAGCCTCAGCGAGACTTTGGAGAGTGGTTCAGATCCTTCCGATTTCTGGTCATGCTTGGTCCAGACCGTTGCGGATCAGTGGCAACTCACTGAATGCGTCGCTTTACAGGTCGATGGCGAGAATCTAAAGCTGTTTGGTTCGAGTAAGAACAGCAACCTCAGAGCCGCTCCAGTGAATGTGCGGAAGGCGATTATGGCCGCCGGAACTGAGTTCAAATCAATTAAAGAACTGGAAACCTATTGGAGTATCAATCCGATTAGTATTGTCGGTAGCAGTAGCAGTTTTACGCTTGTTTGCGCTTGTCCAACTGAACTCTCAGAACCAGAGCAGGTTAAGCTACAAACTTTTGTAGAGTCCGCCGTTATTGCATTTTCGGCGCAGCGCAAGGCGGATTCATCGGAGAGCGCACTTAGCGAGATTTCTCGGGTTGTTGATTTAGGACTTATCATCGGTGAGTCAGCTCACTTTGGAGAAGCAGCAAACCGACTTTGTAACGAGTTAGAAACCGAGCTGGCGGCGATGCGGGTGACTCTTGGTTGGCGTAAAAAGGGGCTCATGGAGTTGATCGCAACCAATCATGGAGGTCGTATACGTAACGATACCGAAATTGCTGGGGCGCTCGGCCGAGCTATGGATGAGGCAGCCGAACAAGATTGTGAGGTGGGCGTTCCATCGATTAAAGGGGTGGGGATTAATAGGCAACATAAGGCTTTTTCCGAGGCCCATGCCAACTGCCAAATCTTGTCAATGCCACTTCGTGAAAATGGCGAGGTCCATGGTTCTGTAACAATTGAGTATTCACAAGACTCTGATGGTATTTCTCAAGAGCGGATTGATGCCCTCCGGGTAGTCCTTGATTTAGTAAGCCCGCAACTGGTGAATCTTTATCAAAAGTCTGGTTGGATTGGATCTCGAGCTTGGCGCTCGGTCCGGCAGCGTTTTGCTTCGCTACTGGGCTATCGTCATACCGGGTGGAAATTGTTAGGAGTAAGTCTAGCCTTAACTTTTCTACTCTGCTGCGTTATTCCAATAAAACATACTGTCAAAGCTCCTTTTCTCCTGCGGACCGAAGCTTCGGCAGATGTAACCGCTCCTTTTTCGGGTTTTATCGATACGGTTGACGTTAATGTGGGCGATGTGGTTCGAAAGGGTCAGGTTTTGCTACGACTAGATCGTCGTGAGCTACTGATGCAGCGGATAGAACTCAAAGCCCAGCGTGAGCGTAGTCTCGCAGACTCCCGCCGCTACGAGGCAGAAGGAGATCTTTCGCAAATGAAGCTTTCGCAGCTATCTATCGAACAGGCCGATGCGAAACTGACGGCTCTTAATTACCGTCTAGATCTCAGCGAAATTTGCGCACCCTTTGACGGGGTAATCGTGGAGGGGGATTTAAAAGAAAGGCTTTCTTCTCCAACCCAGGTTGGTGAGAAGCTCATGCGCATCGTTGAGATCAGCGATACTTATGGCGAGCTTCAGGTTGATGAGCGAGATATTCATTTTCTCAAAAAAGGAATGGAAGGTGAGCTTGCTTTCACTTCACGTCCTGAGGACAAATTCAGAGTTTCACTCGACTCATATGAGCCGGTTGCTGTGGTAAAGGAGACAGGAACAGCCTTTCGTGTGAGGGTTAATCTCACTGACTCACCCGAATCGTGGTGGCGGCCTGGAATGAGTGGGGTTTGCAAAGTAGATATCGAAAATCGATCCGTGGCGTGGGTTTATCTCCATCGGACCTGGGAATTCGTTCGCATGAAGCTTTGGTTTTAGCTGGAGAGATCTTCCGCCATGAGTAAACGCACCGTTTTTGATGAGTCTTGGCATCGGGTGAGCCGCAGTAGAGTGCGGCTTCTGCCGGGCGTTGAAATGATTCGTCAGATGTTCCGGGGTGAACCTTGGTATGTCGTGTGTGACAAGCTTGGACATCGTTTTTTTCGAATCCGGCCGGCTGCTTATCGCTTCATTTGTTACCTTGAAGATTCTGAGACGGTTCAGGATGCGTGGGATCAGGCACTTGAGATCAATCCGGTGGACGCTCCGGGCCAGGGCGAGGTCATCCAATTACTTTCGCAGCTTTATCAATCGGGTCTTCTCCGAAGTGATAAAACCGCAGATATTGCTGCTCTCGAGGAAAATAAAATTCGTGAGAAGGCCCAAAAACGTAAGCAACAATTTTCCAGTCTTCTTTTTTTAAAGATTCCCCTGATTAATCCAGACCCTTTTCTGCGGCGAACTCTTCCGCTCTTCGCTTGGGTTTTCACACCTATCGGGGCTGTACTTTGGTTTGTTGCTTTTGCGTGGGGTGCGCAGGCGTTGGTCGAAAATTGGGGGCGATTTTCGGCTTCATCTCGGTTGGTCCTCGGATTGGCTAATCTTCCATATCTTTATATAGGCCTTATCATCACAAAGATTATTCACGAATTTGGTCATGGCTATGCCTGCCGTAGGTATGGGCGAGAAGTTCCTGAAATGGGGGTGATGCTTTTGGTTTTCAACCCGCTACCCTATGTCGATGCCTCATCTTGCTATGCCTTCGCTCGCAAGTATCAGCGGGTGATTGTGGGTATCTCGGGGATGGCTCTAGAGTTGTTTGTTGCGGCCCTTGCTGTGAAATTATGGGCAGAGGGGGCTGATGGAGTGGCTTCTAGGGTCGCGTATAATGTGGCTATCACCGCTTCAGTCGGAGCGCTGCTTTTTAACCTCAATCCGCTTTTGCGCTTTGATGGTTATCATATTCTGTGCGATTTACTTGAGACTCCGAATTTACAGGGTCGTTCTCAAGCGTTGGTCGGCTGGTGGGTGAATGAGAAGATTTTTAAGATCGATCCCGGCCCGATTCCGACACGCTCGCGAAGGGAGCAAATCGGGTTCACTCTCTATTTCTTTGCGAGTTGGATCTATCGCTTTCTTCTAATGATCGGGATTCTAATCTTTGTATCGAAGCAGTTTCTGATTGTTGGTGTGATTCTGGCGCTCTTATTTGCTGTGGTTTGGGGGATTCTTCCTTTTGTGAAAGGCCTGCGTTATGTATTTTTCAGTCCTAAACTCATGAATCGCCGAACACGTGCTCTCGGAATTGTGGCTCTCTTTACAGGGGGGTGCTTATCGTTTTTGGCCTTTGTTCCGATGCCTTACTATTTCCGTGCTGAGGGTATCGTGAAGTCCTCAGAATTTCAGAATGTATACACGAGTAGCCCTGGTCGTATCACTGAGTTGGTGACTCCTTCCGGTGAAATGGTGGAAGGCGGCCAAATTTTGTTGCGGTTGACCAATAAAGACCTGGAGGCTGAGAGGGAACTTATTCGTATTGAACGTGAGCGCGGCGATTTGCTGTTCAGAAAGGATCGCAATGAACAGGGAATTCAGCTGGCTGGGTTAGAGGGGCTTTCAAAGTCTCTCGATGCTCGCGAGTTGGCTTTAGAGACCCAGCTTGAAAATTTAGTGGTGAGGGCACCCGTTTCAGGGCGTTGGATAGCGAATGATCTTTACGAAGTAATGGGCTCGGTCGTTCCCCGTGGGCAATCTCTTGGCATGGTGAGAGGTGAGGATGGCTACGTCCTGAGTGCAGTGGTTCACCAACGCGATGCCGGAAGGCTTTCCCTGAATGATTCGGAATTAAAAATTAAGGGTCAGGAGGGTGTGAATTTACTGATCACCAATCTTGATTCCATTCCGGCTGGTCAGGAAGATCTTCCAAGCGCAGCTTTGGGCGTGACTGGTGGTGGATCGATCGGAGTCTCAAGTCGAAATGGCGATGGGAAGCAAACCACAGAGCCTTATTTTCAGGTCAGAGGTACGATTGAGGAGGTGAATGGCGTTATTTTGCAACATGGGCAGCGAGGTGTAGCGCGCTTCGCCTTGCCAAATAAACCGCTGCT
>DORE01000179.1:0-2139 GCA_003514305.1 Gammaproteobacteria bacterium
TGCGGTTCGATCCATAAAGAGGGGCGTTTATCGTAGCGCGCTTCGGCATCCTGAAACTGCTCGAAGGTCTGATGGCGTTGCAACAGGCCGAAGCCCAAGGGCCTGACTTTACCAAAGCTTGAGACCTGAAATTTCGAGGGATTGGCCAGTGGACGCCACAGGGTTTCACCATTCGCCTGATTAATAAGCAGGCCGTCGGAATCATGCACGGCACTTCGGAAGTCATCAAAAGCGCCTCGATTTGTAGCATCGAACAAAAACATTGAGGTGAGCGGTGCGATACCCACTCTTGCGATGTCCCGGCGCGGAAACAATGAAGCCTCGACATCAACAATTGTCGGCAAACCTGGCTGCACAAGAAAATGAAGAGCGCCGGTAATAGAAGGGCTGTCCAGCAAAGCATGGAGCCGTATATTTGCCGCGTCCGACGCCGGCATTTCAATCCAAAATTCGCTGAAGCGGGGGAACTCCTCTCTGCCTGGTTCCTCTGTATTAATAGCCAAGCCGCGAGCCGACAAACCGTAGAACTGATTCTGGCCCACACCACGAAAGTAACTGGCGCCCAGAAATACCAGAAATTCTTCGAAGCGTTCATGGGTATTAATGGGGTGATGCACTCTAAAACCTGCATAACCGCCAGCGGCTGCTCCATCGATTCCATCAAGTTCTTCATGGTAATTGAATAGATTTGAGGTAAAGGCGATTTCTTGAGCTTGGCTGGCTGTCACTAGGTTAATTTGCACCGGCGAGGTGGCAAGGAAGCCAGGGTGAAACAGCTGTAACTGGAACGGAGTTTCTAATCCTCTCCAGATTGCGGCCTCAGGCTTAAACACTATGCGACGGTAATCGTCGTAATCAAGTTGTCGAAGCGGGTTGTCTGCCGCTAAATCTGCTGGCCGATAAGGCTTTCGAGAGAGCTCCTTCGCATAATCATCAAGCCATTCAGCATCGAAGAAGCGTGCTGACTCCGACGTTTCGGCGTGCGGTTGTGAGAGAACCGTCTGGCTGACTAGTAGGCTTAAAGCCAGTGCAAGGACACCACTGGGTCGGCCGTTCTTTATATGTGCTGACCATCTCGTAATGTGCATGTGACCGCTACGATGAGAGCAAGCTTACGGATCAGCGCAAAGGCGGCCTCTTGCTGGCACATAGAGACCACTATTCAACAGCGACGACGCCGCCGCTTGATGAAGCTCCTACAGAAAATGCCTCCACGAAACGGTTCCGCAGCTCATCCATTCGCCACACAGGTGCGTCACCATCGGGCAGCAGGCCTGGCTGCCATTGCCAGTGAGAAACAGCTTCAATAACTTGGGGATCCCGAGCGATCAAATGAACCGGAACCTGGCTAGCGTCCGGATCACCAGACACCATCGGTGCCGGTGGGTGATCGCCTAATAGCACTATTACTAAATCATCATCGCCATATTCCAGCACGTAGGAAACCATCGTTGACAGCATATACTCGATAGATTGACGATAATGGGAACGAATGGATTCAACTTCACGCCACACGACTTCTGGTGTAGGCCCCGCAAGCGCCTGGCTATTAAAAATACGCCCATCACCCACATCATCCCAGGGCACTAGCTTCGCAACGGGTGTCCAAGGAGCATGCGAGGAGATCAGCGCCACCTCTGCCATGATTGGTGGGCGTAATGTACCGCTGCGCTCCAGGTTTTGTAGCGCAGACATCACAAATTGATCAGGCATAGTAACCCAATTGAAGGGCTCTCCCTCGTAGCCAAAATTTTGTGAATCGTAGATATAGTCGTAGCCAAAGTAATCCCCTTCTGGCCAGTGCATCGTGATACCAGGCATCGCCGCCACAGTTCGCCAGCCCGACATATGGAACAACCGATTTAACGTTAGTCGTTCGCTCATAACTAATGTTTTAAACCGGGTTTCACTATCGATCCAGGCACCGGAGAGAACTGATGCATGAGCGAGCCAACTGAGACCTCCCACCACCGGTGAAGTAAGATAGGCACTGCGAGTCTGTATACCTTCTGCAGTCAAGGCATCCTCCGCGCTGGCGAGCGCAGCAGTAACAGCCTCCGCAAATGGTTCCCGCTCCAGCAAAATTCGACCATAGGACTCGGCGAACACTATAAATACGTCCTTGCCCTGCAGTCCATT
>DORE01000179.1:2538-3199 GCA_003514305.1 Gammaproteobacteria bacterium
GGTATCACTTCCATGTAAGACCAACTGATCTAGTGTGAAGGTGCCACTGCGCGTCGAACCGGAGATTTCAAGAACGGTCCAAACCAAGAGCAGCACAGTCAGAAAAAATGCTGAAGCACGCACATTAAGTTTCAGCACCCGCTGCATTCGATCGAGCAGGACAGAGGCCAACCAACACAACATAGCGCTCAGCGCCACCAGCAGCAGACCAACTCCTGCTGAGGCAGACTCTCCC
This sequence comes from Gammaproteobacteria bacterium, assembly GCA_003514305.1. GTDB lineage: Bacteria > Pseudomonadota > Gammaproteobacteria > Pseudomonadales > Pseudohongiellaceae > UBA9145. Next base: position 2,774 of record DORE01000179.1, read on the forward strand.
AGAGCACCGCTAAGGACATTACCGCCATCAGAAAGCAAGTGAAAGTCAAAGATAAGGTCAAAGGACCGACCAAGGACTTCGTGACTCATTAGGTCTGCTGCTCGCAGGAGCATCGCAATGCCTAGTATCAGTGCAAGCACCACTTTAAAAAATTTCCCAAGGCGATTCGGCGAAAGAAGTAGCAAGCCAATCAGTATAATTTCCAACGGAAAATAGATAAAAGCCGCCGGACTAACCCAAGCTAGACGATTTGGCATACTGAGCACAGTTAAGAGACCAACAAAGGTCATCAGATTGAGCGCGTTTTGGATAATAAATCTGTAAGACAAGACTGTTCTCAGCGCCTCCGAACTATTGAATTCCTAGCTTGATCCAAAATAGATGTGTGATGCCAATTAAAGATTGTCATTTCATCTGACACCTCAG
>DORE01000216.1:0-208 GCA_003514305.1 Gammaproteobacteria bacterium
AGGCCATTTGGGGAGAACTCCGGCTTTACTCTCGCAGAATCAGCTCAGTTTATTGTCTTGTTTGATGATGAATTGGTCATGGAAACTGGAGCCTCTGTTTATGGGGCTGTGAACGACATCTTTGTTCATGCCGACGGTTTTAAGAAATCGATCACTGGGCCTGGACTAGGGAATTACCTTACTGTTGCAAAAGCACTTGCGGCCACTC
>DORE01000216.1:586-10034 GCA_003514305.1 Gammaproteobacteria bacterium
CCACAAAATCGGGTTTCAGAGTCAGAGATCCTGAACAGACTTGCAGCAACTTTTGGCATTGAGAAATGGCCGGTTGCCGCGATCAAATCCCAATTGGGGCACTCAGTTGCTTCCGCGTCGGGAGACCAGATAATAGCCAGTCTTGGAGTGTGGTCTGAGAATATCCTTCCTGAGATTGCTGGCGTAGAACACGTTGCTGATGATGTCGCGACAGAGCATCTGGATTTACTCCTTGAACACCGCGAGCTGGAGCCCGAGAGCATGGACGCGGCACTAATCAATGCAAAAGGTTTCGGCGGAAACAATGCAACAGCCTCGGTTCTTAGTCCGCATATTACCCATAAGATGCTCACCAAACGCCACGGTAAAGCAGCCTTGGCAAAATATAATGCCCGCAACGAAGCTATTATCGAAGAGCAACACCGGTACAACATCGCTTGCAGCGAGGGCAATAATCAAACCATCTACAAGTTCGATCATGAAGTCATGAAAGGTGATGATTTAGCAATCGATAAATCGGCTGTGAAGTTGAGCAACGGTTCGCCGGACATCAGTCTCAATATCCCACATCGCTTCGCCGACATGTGCGAATAGCTAAGTGACTTTTAGCAAGCGTGCCTCGGCGATTTTCTCTTTCCAGACAGCCGGCCCAGTTCGGTGCACAGATTCACCGTTCACATCCACCGCTACGGTGACCGGCATTTCTTCCACCACAAACTCATGAATTGCTTCCATACCAAGTTCTTCAAACGCCACAACCCGAGCTGCCCGGATAGCTTTTGACACAAGATATGCAGCACCACCAACTGCCATCAGATAAACCACTCCATTTGCTTTGATCGCATCAATAGCGACCTGCCCTCTCTCAGCCTTGCCAATCATCCCGATCAGACCGGTATGCTCGAGCAAAGAGCCCGTAAACTTATCCATTCGCGTCGCTGTTGTCGGGCCGGCGGGACCGATGACTTCTTTGCCTACCGGATCAACTGGGCCCACATAGTAAATGAACTTATTGTCGAAGTTGACACCTTCCGGCAGTGGTTCCCCACTATCCAGCATACTCAGCAAGCGTTTATGCGCAGCATCTCTGCCGGTAAGCACAGTGCCTGAAAGAAGCAGTGTTTCTCCGGGTTGCCACTCAGCGAGATCAGCCTTGGTGACTGTATCAAGATCTACTTTGCGTGCCTTTGCACCAGCGTCCCAGCTGATGACCGGCCACTCTTCCAGTTTCGGCGGGATCAATGCGGCCGGACCGGATCCGTCCAGAGTAAAGTGCACGTGCCGTGTGGCAGCGCAGCTAGGGATCATCGCGACCGGCAATGAGGCGGCATGTGTTGGATAGTCCAGTATTTTTACGTCCAGCACGGTCGTCAGCCCTCCCAGCCCTTGAGCGCCGATCCCCAACGCATTAGCCCTATCCATTATCTCGAGCCTTAGTTCCTCGATACGGGTGGTCGGACCGCGCCGCCTCAATTCGTGAATATCAATAGGATCCATAAGGGATTCTTTTGCTAGTACCGCCGCTTTCTCTGCAGTGCCACCAATACCGATACCCAGCATGCCGGGAGGGCACCACCCGGCTCCCATTGTCGGCAGAGCCGCTTCAATCCAGTCGACGATGCTGTCACTTGGGTTCAGCATAACCATTTTGGCTTTGTTTTCCGATCCACCACCCTTGGCTGCAAGCTTGATTTCTAAATTATCACCGGGCACCACCTCAGTGTGAATGACAGCCGGAGTATTGTCTCCAGTATTTTGTCGGGCGCCAGCTGGATCTGCCAATATCGAGGCGCGCAGGACATTGTCCGGATTTGTGTAGGCTTGTCTGACGCCTTGGTTCACCATATCGCTCAACGAAAAGTCGCTCTCCCACTGCACCTGCATGCCAACTTTCAGAAAGACAGTGACGATGCCGGTATCCTGACAAATAGGTCTTTTCCCCTCAGCGCACATCCGAGAATTAATAAGAATCTGTGCCATGGCATCTTTAGCCGCCGGAGATTCCTCTCTCTCATAGGCTTCGCTCACAGCACGGATAAAATCGATAGGATGATAATAGCTAATGTACTGCAGCGCCTCTGCAACACTTCGGATTACATCTTGAGTACGAATTAAAGCCATAAACTAGTCTGCTCAAGCACAGCAGGGTTATAGAACTACGATAGCACTTCCCACGTTAACGGGCCTCGTGCTTCAGTCCAAAAGGATACTCTTAGCTATGTTAATTTTTTTAGCAAGGTAATCTGAACCGCCACGGTCAGGATGCAGGCGACGCATCATTTCGCGGTGAGCGCGAATAACGTCGGCTTCATTTGCACCATCAACTAATCCTAAGATTTCCAAAGCAACTTGCTTGGTCATAGGCGATTCAGCGTCTAACGGGGCTGTTCTTGAAGCAGCAGAACTGAGCTCGCGCCAGTTCTCATGATGGCGATCCAGGTAAGCCTCAATGACGTGTTGAGAATCCGAATCGCTCTGACACTCGTTCAGCAGATCCATTATAGCTTCTACCACCATCGCATTTAGCTGTTGGCCCTGATGCTTACCTCTCAGTACTTTTCCATCCATTTCTCCAGAATCATGATCAAGCACCATCTCAAGGAACTTAGTACGAATTTTTGAAGTCTGACTACTGCTTGCTGGCCGTGAAGCGGTGCGGCGATTCATCACCATCTGCCAGAAAGGCAGAAGTCGGATTAATGTCGGCAGAAAACGAATCAAAAAAGCTCCGAAAGCGCCCAAAGGTGCAAGGATAAATTGTGCAGGCAGGCGCCCCATTGCAATAAGCACAACGACGATTAATAGCGTAGCCACTATGAGAAACAAAAACTGATTTTGCCTCGCACTTAAGCTGAATTTCCGGGCGATCGACTTTGCTGCGAAGAACGCCGTAAGTGGAAGAAGAAGAAGCGCTACCAATCTAAACATTATTTTGCGTGGCTTCGGACAGATTCACGCCCTCAGTTGCTGCTCAAGTAAGCGCACCCCGGCAGAGGCACCAGTGCTGAATTCCCTCAAAGCCTTGAGGCCGCCGGCTGCATAAGCGGCGACAGCTTGAAGCAGTTCTCGTAAATGAACCGCGCTAGATGCATCAAACTGCGAGTAAGCTCCGCCAGACAATCGACAGAGCTTCTGAAATACCACTCTAGCCCGAGGGTCTCCTCGCTCTTGAAAAACGAAAAGCGGTACATTTAATATTCCCATTTTTCCGGCGACGTTAGCCAGAACATCGATACTTTCCTCCGCAGAGTCGCCAACAAACACAACCCCTTTAATCTTTCGTGCATTATCCTGTCGCAGCGCGTGACGAAATAATTTCTCGAGCTGAGTCGCTCCTGCCTGGCACTGTATACCAGTCATTAATTTAAGTAGTGAATCACTTTCCTCATGCCAACCGCTCGCAAAAAATTCACCCAAGCCTCGAAAATAGCAAAGCTGGAGACTTAACCCACCCAACGCTTTCGCAGTACGGAACATCTCAGCCTGAAGCTCGGTCGCGACATCCCACGTTGGCTGTCTACTCGCAGTCGCATCAAGAGCAAAGATTAACCTCGCGCTACCATACTGATTTGGTAAGTTTGCCGCCTGATCTAGAAACTCAGCAACCTCGCTGCGGTTCGAGACAGAGATCTGCCCATGTTCGGCATTTGCGGAGTTTTCGTGCGTAACGTTGGGAAGGTCTTTTGTGGTCATTACGTGAAAAGCCAGACTTCAGTTAAAGGTTTCATTGAAGCACAGGAGTCAGGAATGAAGCAAAGTACAGTCATCGAATGATCTATGCTCCATTTAAATTCACTCTTGAGGCTTTCAATGAATAGAATGAGCCTGGTGCGGACGGAGAGACTTGAACTCTCACACCTTTCGATACTAGAACCTAAATCTAGCGCGTCTACCAATTCCGCCACGTCCGCAGCGTGAAGCAAGCATCAGGTAAAGCCGATGTTGAGCGCGCGTATTATACCCAACCGCCCGTTTTTGCCAAGCATCGCCAGCGCTGTCTCTTAAGTGGCTTCGTCGCTATACTATCTAGGTTTCTGTAATGACGGAGGAAAGTAATGGCTGATTTAGAAGTGAACTATAAAGACGGCATCGCCACACTTACAATGAATAGGCCCGAAGCTAGAAATGCGCTCAGTATGCAGATGCGTTCTGAACTCGCAGATGTTCTCCACGATATTGAACAAGACAGCTCCGTAAGATGTGTGGTCTTGAAAGGTGCAGGAGATCATTTCATGGCTGGCGGAGACGTAAAAGGAATGGGGGAATCGATTAAAAAGACGCCAGAGGAAATCCGCAAAGAGTTTATCCTTCGAATCCATGATCTGCACCCGATCATGTTTGCGATGAGGCGCATGCCGAAGCCTATTATCGCGAGTTGCCGGGGAGCCGCCGCCGGGGCTGGTGTCAGTATGGCGCTTGCATGCGATCTCGTAATTGCCTCCGAAGAAGCATTCTTCACCCTGGCCTACTGCAAGATCGGGACAAGTCCAGATGGTTCTTCCAGCTTCCATTTACCAAGGGCTGTCGGCATCAAAAAAGCCATGGAAATTGCGCTATTGGGAGACCGTTTCAGCGCCCAGGAAGCCAAGGACATAGGCATGATCAATTTTGTTGTACCCAGCGAATTACTTGCCGAAGAAACTACAATTCTTGCAACCAGATTGGCAGCAGGTCCCACTCACGTTTATGGAAATACCAAAGCATTGTTCTATCGATCGCTAGAAAGCGAATTTGAATCACAGTTGCAGGCGGAAGCGGAATATTTCGCGGATTGTGCTTGCAGAGCGGATTTCAAAGAAGGTGTGACAGCATTTATCGAAAAGCGTCAAGCGAGTTTTACCGGAACCTAAATGCTAGCGGCGGGGCCGGGAGCGGAGCGCTGCAGCGATTCCAAACTCTCCTGCAGCCGATACAACGTCTCGTTGATTTGCAATCTGTGGGCATTAACTGACTCCATGGACTGTTCCATGTATTCGAGTCGCCCTACCAGACCGAGTACTGTACTGTCACCGCTGTTGAGCGCCTGACGAATGGTTTCTAGATCGCCGCGCACCGAACCGAGGCCTGCAACAGTCCCTCTAATACTGTCCAGGGAAGCAGCTATCTGAGACAAATCATTTCCCATTGCGTTCAAACGAGAGTCTGCGGAGACAAGAGATTCGTTGGTTTGAGCAATCTGCGCCATATTGTAAGCAGTAGCTTCATCCTGGCCTTCATTAGCCAATTTGAGGCGGGCTATTTCTCCCTTAAATTCTTCGAAATCTCGATTGTTGGCTCGCCAGTTGGCCCAGAGCAGATCGTATTGCTCGATCGTCTTTTCGATGTTTTCCATCAGGTTACTGTCGGATTCCGCAGCTGTCTCATCGACCAAAGCCAACCGAAGCTCCAGGTCGCCAATACGTAGATCTGCGCGCCGCAAATTTGTCTGGTAAAGTTCGTAGAAATAGAAAGCGCCGTATGAGCCGCCGCCAGCAATCAAAAAAAGTAGCGTTAGCAGGATTCGCACCGGCCAAGAGCTCACAGTGACCCGCTCAGTGTAGTAGCTGGGGCGCACAATCTCATCCTTTTGGGAGCGGCGATTGCTCAAATGAGAGTCAACGTCGTCCCGGTCAGGGATCATCGGGGGAATGTCTTGCAATTCATCCGATCTGTCCAAAGCATGCAGCCCTATGTTATTGCCAGTTAGTTAGGTTATCGAAGCCCGCGGGATCATTGGTTTCTGTTTTGACGGGCCCATCGAAAAGACTTGATCCCCACTAGTAGATACCAGAGCCCAGTGACAGCGAGCATGACCTTCGAAACGTCTGCGGCTGGGGTCTGCATGAAGGATCCGCCGAATATCGTTCGAAACACGTCAAGGCCTCCGGCAAATGCCAACACACCTACCGTTAATGCGATGTGACTGAAGAGCTTCGTTCTAGCTGGGAAAATTACAGTCAAGAGGCCTGCTAAAAATATCGGGATACCAATGAACGATGGAATCCAAGAGGTGACAGACGAAGAACCGCTCAAAACGGACACCACCAAACCCCAAATAATTAAGAATAGCCCATAACTTATGGTTAACTTTGGGAAGGACATTCCTAGATATGAAAAGGAATTCTGCATCTGGTTTCTCTACTCATTATCGGCTTGCAAGGGCTCAGGAAAATCGAATCGCACACTCAAAGGCGGTCTAAAGGAGGCGATAACGGTGCCTAAACATGATGAACCTCCTATGGGGTTTCCACAATGGGAAGATGCCAACCGCGGATTGTCACCGACCAACCGCATCGAATCCTCAGTTATTGAAGCAACTCGCTTGACGATGTTATGTCCTGAGTCAGTCGAGGCGACGACAATATCTTTTATCCTCGGTGCGCGATGGCGTGAGGTAACAATCCAATCGCCAGAACTCAAAGATGGCCGCATGCTACCACCGCTTACCCTAAAAATCCTAAGCATCACTCAATATTGGCTGCACGATAGCCAGCGCAGGCGGATATGGCGCGACAACTCGACGTGTCTGAATGTTCTTGGTGGACCAAAAGATGCTGGTGAACTGATTAACGAGTTCAACCAAGTTACTGGCGTCATCGCGGTTAACGTTTTGCTTACATTTGGATGAAGCAAGCATGATGTTATGTACTAGGGAATGTACATCCGGAAAGGCCTCGATTTGAGGCTGCTTAAAGTAATCTCCCCAAATCACCGAAATTTCATGCTTGACTATTTTAGCCTGCGCTTCCTTTTCCGCAACTAACCTTACGAATTGATTTTCAGCTTCCAGCGAGCGGTTTGCAGCGTCTTGCTCAAGTATGAGGTCGACAAGGCGTGCCACGCTTAAGGCTGATACTTGTGCCACCATTGGGTCATAAATCTTACATGGGATGTCACAATGCGCATGGGCCACAGGTATGTTAAACATGTGTTCTCTCCTTATGATGTTTGACTTTCAGTCCTTTAAATCAAAGGCCGCTGATCCGCTCTCTGACAATGGGTTTTCTTACACTAGCAAAACGTGAGACACAACCGAGGATCGCGACTACACCGAGGCATGCTAAAAAGATAACTGCGTCAATGTGTTCCATAGAAAAGAACGGTCCATCGTGCGCCAGGGCAGAGGTGGAGCATAACGAAGCGATCAGGCAAACAAAAAGTCTCATAACAGTTCCTCGTGTTGATATGTTAAGTCGAACGGCCCATAAAATGGGCGGCGAGCCCTCCGGCCAGTTTAAGACCAATTGGGAATAACGATTGAAGCTGAATTACCTACAGGAAAGGTTTGGGAGCGTTATTTGGAAGCATTGATACCCGCCGCAAAGGAAAGACGCGGGCATCGCTGCCAAACAAAACAACCACAGGCTCCAAGCTACGGAGCCTCGTAGTTTTACATCATACCACCCATACCGCCCATTCCGCCCATATCAGGCATCGCAGGCGCAGCTGCCTTCTCCTCTGGGAGTTCCGAGACCATAGCTTCGGTGGTTATCATAAGCCCTGCCACGGAACCCGCGGCCTGCAAAGCCGTGCGAGTCACCTTGGCCGGATCTAAGATGCCCATCTCAAGCATGTCCCCATACTCGCCAGTTGCTGCGTTAAACCCAAAGTTTCCATCTCCGGCCTTGATTTTATCGAGTACCACAGACCCCTCTTCGCCGGCATTCTCGACGATTTGACGCAACGGGGCCGTTACTGCTTTCAACAACAGTGATATACCCACGTTTTGGTCTTCGTTGTCGCCTTCAAGGTTATCCAAAGCCTGCAAAGCACGAACTAACGCAACACCACCTCCGGGAACCACGCCCTCCTCGTTTGCTGCACGAGTGGAGTGCAGCGCATCTTCAACGCGTGCTTTCTTCTCTTTCATCTCGATTTCAGTGCCCGCGCCAACTTTGATAACGGCCACGCCGCCGGCGAGCTTTGCGACCCGCTCTTGAAGTTTTTCTCGATCGTAGTCCGAAGAAGTCTCCTCAATCTGGGCACGGATTTGGTTAACACGTCCTTCGATATTCGCAGCTTCGCCAGCCCCATCAATGATCGTGGTGTTTTCCTTGCTGATCTGCACTCGCTTAGCACTGCCCAAATCTTCAACCGTTGCGCCTTCAAGGCTCAAACCGACTTCCTCAGAAATCACGGTTCCGCCAGTCAGGATCGCTATATCCTCTAACATGGCCTTGCGACGGTCGCCGAACCCGGGAGCCTTGACCGCAGCAACCTTCACAATTCCTCGCATGTTATTAACTACAAGCGTCGCCAGTGCCTCGCCTTCCACGTCTTCAGCGACAACAAGCAAAGGACGTCCAGCTTTCGCAACACTTTCGAGAAGTGGAAGCATATCTCGGATGTTTGAGATTTTTTTGTCAAACAACAGAATTAGTGGATTTTCCAGGTCAGCCATCATGTTGTCTTGGTTGTTTATAAAATACGCCGACAGATAACCCCGGTCAAATTGCATGCCTTCGACAACGTCTAATTCATTCTCTAGACCTGAGCCGTCTTCCACGGTAATTACGCCTTCTTTACCAACCTTGTCCATTGCATCGGCTATAATTTGACCCACTTCGCTGTCTGAATTAGCTGATATAGTTCCGACCTGTGCGATGGATTTTGAGTCTTTGCATGGAGTTGACAATTTTTTTACTTCTTCGACCATGCCAACTACAGCCTTGTCTATGCCGCGTTTGAGGTCCATCGGGTTCATTCCAGCCGCCACCGACTTAAGGCCTTCGTTCAGGATTGATTGAGCTAGAACAGTCGCAGTCGTGGTGCCATCTCCGGCCACATCTGACGTCTGAGAGGCGACTTCCTTCACCATCTGAGCGCCCATGTTCTCGAACTTGTCCTCCAGCTCAATTTCTTTAGCCACCGAGACTCCATCTTTCGTTACGGTGGGCGCTCCGAAAGACTTATCAAGAACGACATTCCGCCCTTTTGGTCCCAAGGTCACTTTCACAGCCTCTGCGAGTACATTCACACCGCCCAGAAGCTTTTGGCGAGCTGAGTCGCCGAATTTCACATCTTTCGCCATTGTTAAATATTCCTATCTGAAAAGATTACTCTGTGTTGGCTCGGTAACTTCCGAGTGTCCTATTATTCAATTACGCCGAAGATTTCGCTTTCGTTGAGAATAAGCAATTCCTCGTCGTCAACTTTTACCGTATTGCTTGAGTACTTGCCAAAGACGATGGTGTCTCCTACGTTTACGTCGACCGGTTGCGTACCTCCACTATCCAGTCGCTTGCCGGGCCCAACTGCAAGCACCTCGCCTTGGGCTGGCTTTTCAGTCGCTGATCCGGGCAGGACGATGCCTCCGGCAGATGTTGTTTCTTCTTCCATGCGTCGCACCACGACACGATCTTGTAAGGGGCGGATTTTCATTCTCAGTCACTCCTGAATCTAGAATAGAATTCACTATCTGGCTTTCACCGGCCGCTACCGGCTTGCCCAGAACACTCTCCAATTACAT
>DORE01000224.1 GCA_003514305.1 Gammaproteobacteria bacterium
TCCATTATCCACATCAGCCGCAATTACGCCTGCAACCGTAACCCCGTGGTAGTCCCCGCCATTGCATATTGTAACTGTGCCATAGGCACTTATTGTTGGGTTTTGTAGATCTGGATGGGTTTGGTTCATGCATGAATCCATAACCATTATAGTTTGTCCGGATCCATCTAACCCATATCCATACGCCTTATGAGCGTTTATTCGCTCAAGCGGATTTTGGACACTTGCTGCCGTCGAAGCATTAAAATTTGAAAACTCGGTGCTGGCCCTACGAAATTCAGCATTTATTAAATTATAGGATATTTGTGTTCCGGAATTCAGAGCGCGCTCCGTTATGGAAATTGAAACCGACTGAGATCCACTTTCAGTTCCTACAGTCACAGATGCGATATCGAGAGTAGCAATTTCTGCAACACCTGCCTGAGAGGTTTCATAAAAAGTGTCATCCACTGGAGTAAATGTGGCCGTCCCCGTTAGAGCTCCTGCAGCAATTGTGATGGTTGGGAGCGTATAGTCTGTCCCGGCAGTCGCAGTGCCCGATCCAGACAAAGTAATAACCATATTTTCATCGGCTGCCCCGGAAGCTGCCGCAGTCAAAGTGGCGGTGCCTGTTTTTTCGTCTATCGAAGTCGTCGACGTTGCCAACGTAACCGTTGGCTGCGATTCGTTATCTTGCAGAACGAAGGATTGTTGCTGCGCTCCGCTCTCAATACCTCCATCAACGGCAGATATATCTACAACAATAGTCTCATTGCCCTCATATACATTGTCGTCGACTGCTACTAATTCGATGGACCCAACAGTTTGGTTTGCTGGAATTACAAGTGCTGTAACGTTTTGAAAATCTGTGCCTGAAATAGCTTGTCCGGAAAATGTCAATGATACAGATATTGATCTACAAGGAGCCGCAGTCGAGTTAGCAGTTATTGTGCTGCTAGCTGCCTCACTAAAATTCGCGATAGTCTGCAGACTTACTTCTATTGAGGCAGAAGCTGAGCAGGATGAACCACCTCCGCCGCCTCCGCCGCCTCCGCCGGCTGCCACAGCAACGCCCAAACCGCCTACGATTGCATAAACAGAAGTTCCGCTGGTTGCTACAGCACCAGCAGACGGGCTTATTTGTTTAGAGCTCACCCGCTCACTCTTTGCGTCAGCCTTTTTTTCTGGCTTGTTTTCTTGATCAGATACCTCAGCCTTGCCTGCAGCACCAACCGCTTTTTCGGCCTTAGACACTTCAGTTTCGGTCTTTACACTCGAGTCGGATTGCCCGACCAACGGAAGGGTCTGGGCAAAAGAGCCTAACATTTGTGATTTGAGAACATCATACGAGGTTGGCGAAGCAATCTTGTTTAGCTGATATTTCTTTAGGTTCTCAACTAGTGTCTTATGAATGCCAAAAATGCTATCGGGTTGGGAGGCAACTAGGCGGCCTATATCCCTATGTTTTGAACCCTCTTGGGTGATGGCGGAATTGGAAAACCTATCTGCTCCATTTGAAGCTGGAAACGCGTCGAACGTGACCCCGAAATTAAATTTGACGGGAGCCTCAAGCAACATATCTAAGCGCTTCTGTTCAATTACGTGACCCGCGTCTGACATGCAGGTGGCTAGTTGGTTTTTATATTCTTGAAAGCCCAGGTTTGGTTCGGGGCAACTGAGGTATTCTTTGGCCTGAACCGTTGAAGAGACACTAAACATGATGATGACGGCAATCGCCGCTGCGAAATAGTGCATCATGGCTGGCCCGTTAAAAATCCAGTATATATGGCTATGAGATATTTTAACTAACATTACTAATTCCTGATGCACAGTCTATGAGGTTTTTGGATAAGAATAAATTAAACTCGGGCATTGCCAGAATGGAACAATATCGGTTACGAGATCGGCGAGGACCAGCGGAGCCGATCCACAGATCCCCGCAGATGGAACGACGTCAGCGGTCGCACCTGCCAAATGATATATTTGAACAAGACGCACGAAGTTAGAGCATTTAGGAAGCTTATTGATATCGACTAGAAATTAATAGAGCAGTAAATTTCTAAATGAGTGATAGGCCAATAAAAGGTCTTAAAGACTAAGAAGATGATAAACGCGGTCTAAAGGGCCGTCAGTAGTATACAGACACAGAACACCAAGGGCTTACCAGATTCCTAATTTAAAGTATTTTTTGTCGTAAGATAACCAGCGTTTTTCAAAAAATTCGAGATAAATGATTTTTCGGCTGAGTGGACAGTAGTAGAAAAAATCAACACTGTTGCATCAATATCGGATCGAACACCGAGCGCACGTGATCCAATGTAAGAAAGTCCTCTTCAGTACACTTCTCTAGCGACGCTGTCGGTGCTTGGTAAACACGCTCACCAATCATCCGACCCGCTTCATCATAAGGCCACATCATACAAACCCAACGCGATTCGATGTAATTCGCATTCATGTCAGGAACGTCATGCCCGTTCGCCATAGCTGTCTCGGCTGGGATAAACGAACGAAAGAGCGCTTCAGAAGCAAAACCCCAATCATTCACAATTATGTTTTCATGTTCGAGTAACATGACAGTCGAGTGGTTGTCTATTAGGCTTTGATAGAACCCCTGAACAGCTTCTATGCCATCCAGCTCTAACACGCCATCTGCCGAAGTGATCCGATAGAACGGATGTTCGACCGTCATCTCAGGGGTAAATATCTCTTTATAACGTCCGCTCACCTCCAGCATGGCATGACGTCGATAATTGTTCAAAATTTGGCGGTGGCGCAAGTTTGTCGTCGTCTCTAAAAGCGTATCTGCCGTCAGCGTAAGTCGCCTAATGTCGTATTTCATATCACTCTCCCTTAATTCGCATAGCTTACAGCAGACT
>DORE01000231.1 GCA_003514305.1 Gammaproteobacteria bacterium
GGTAAAAGCTCCCCCATTCTTAACAGCTGGGATTGCAAGCTCATTTAAGAGGGCGCCATCTGCTATTCCATCAACGCCCTCAGGAAAATGCTCTCTAACTCTTTCGGCAAATCCCTCGCCCCGCGGAATTATGATGTCGACTCCAAGACTTTGAAGCAAGTCCTCATCGTCAGGTTTACTGTCGGCAATCACGGTGAGGCCCTCCAATTTCGCCAACTCGATTACATATCCGCCATAAGCACCTGGCCCGCCAGTTACTGCAATTGTTTGCCCTTCTTTCAGATCAAGTAAGTCGAGAGATAACCGAGCTGTCAGAGTATTCATCGGTAAGCTCGAGGCCTCTGCGTGAGATATAGAAGTGGGCGTCGGAACGACCGCGGACTGGTTTAGAACGATTGAACTAGCGTAACCACCGTGCTGACCCTCTGGCACTACCATCGCCATTACGTTATCGCCAACTTTTAGACTCGTGTTAACGTTAGGTCCTATCTCGTCAATCACTCCGGCGGCATCCATGCCAGGCACCCAGGGCGGCGGGAAGGCCTTTTGCTGTTCTGCTCGCATGCCGTTGCGACCCACGACATCGGTCGGGCTAACCGCTGCTGCCTTGTTTGCTATTCGAATCTGGCCAGGTCCCGCATGAACATCCTCGGTCTCATAGACCTTCAAAACCTCCGGGCCGCCGTGCTCCATAAGTCCGACTACTTTCATGTATTGACGCCTCTTTTCGTTCGTAAAACCTTAGTAAAAAATAGCTTATCCAGAAAACGATCCAGAATCTTTTTCCTTTATTCTAGCGCATCCGATTCTCTCTGAGAGTAACTAAATACCTCTCTAGTCCTGCATCTCAATTGCAATCGCATCAAAAAATTCCCCAGTCGAAGCCGCTCCACCCTGGTCTTTTGTTAGTGCTCGGCCTGATTTATACACCTCTTCGATGGCGGATCTTATTTTTACCGCCGCAAGAGTTTCATCGAGATAATCGAGCATCATGGCTGCCGATAACAGTGTAGCTGTTGGATTGATAATACCTAAGCCAGCAATGTCAGGTGCTGTTCCATGCGCGGACTCAAAATAAGCATAATCGTCACCAAAACATCCCGATGGTGCTAAACCGAGCCCTCCGATTAACCCCGCTGCCCCATCTGACATGATATCCCCATATAAGTTGGGCATGACCACGACGTCGAGTGCTTTTGGGTCCGTTATCATTCTGCAGAGGAAGTCATCGATAATGAAGTGGTCGAATTCGATTTCGGGATATTCTTTGGATAAGCGTTTTCCGGTCTCAAGAAATAAACCATCAGCGACAGCGAGCATATTATATTTGCTGCTTAATGTGACTTTACCTCTTCTTCGGGCAGCCATTTCGAAGGCATACCGAATAACTCTCTCGCTTCCTCTCTCCGTTATAGCCTTGATGGAATATTTTCCAGGTCCTAGGTCACTGAGAGAGCTCCGCGCATGTCTTGAGTAATAGTTCAATGCCGCCAAGTCTTCGAGATCCCCCTCCAATCCCAAGTAAAGATCTTCTAAATTCTCTCGGATAATAACGAAATCTAATCCTTCTGGGTCCGCTAGTGGGCTGTTGAAGCCCTTCAGCCATCTCGCAGGGCGAACGTTAGCATAGGTCTGTTTGCCCCAACGAAGATAAAACAAAGCAGCCGTGCTGTTCCCGCTTGTTGAGCCAAAAAAAGTGGCGTCAGAGTCGTCAATGGCCTGTTTAGAGGAGTCAGGAAAGTTGCTTCCGTATTTTTTTTGCGCTGTCTCTCCGACTTCGGGATAACTGAATTTGAGATTGGGCAGTAGTCCTTCGATGAGCTCAATGGTTGGTTTCATGACCTCTGGAGAAGCGTCGTCTCCGAGAAAGGCGCATATATTTTTTGTTTGCATCGAAAATCCCCAGTTTCTGCGCAGATTGAAGATGATAACGCTAAACTGCTAGCATGAGGAATCGACCGAGTTTTGAGTTGCGATGATAGAGGGGGACTCATGACGCACTATAAGACAATTAAGGTAGATCGGTCTGTGGGGCCTGTTGGCGCTGTAATCGGTGGCGTTGATCTATCGAAGCCTCTAGCCGATGAGGTTATAGCCGAAATACATTCCGCGTGGTTAGAGCACCACGTTGTTTTCTTTCGAGACCAGATTCTCTCCGCAGAGGCGCAAGCTGACTTCGCTGCGTGTTTTGGTGAGCTGGATCAGTACCCTTTCATGACGCCAGTTGACGGATCGGACTACGTGATTCCGATCATAAAAGAGCCGGACGCAGAGATGAATTTTGGTGGTGACTGGCATACCGACACCTCGTATAAAGAGTATCCACCTAAAGCAACGTTACTATACGCTGTAGAAGTTCCGCCAGTCGGGGGAGATACGCTATTTGCCGATGCCACATCGGCTTATGAATCACTCAGTCCTGCCTTCAAAGAAACACTAGAATCAAACACAGGAATATTCTCACCCAAGCTTGTTCACGGGTCCGGGGGCGGCTACAAAACGGAAGAAGCGAAAAAAAACCTTGGCAGCTCGTATGGTGGGAGTGCTGAATTCGCAGAATCCGAAGTTGAGCATCCGCTTATCAGAACTCACGCAGAAACAGGTCGGAAGAGCATTTACTGCAGTAAGCCTCATACTGTTTGCATTAAAGGTTGGAGTCGTGATGAAAGCATGCCGATATTTCGCTATCTGACCAAACATATGACTCAAGATGAGTACGTCACGCGTTTTCATTGGGAGAAGGGAAGTCTTGCGATGTGGGACAACAGATGTGTTTTCCACAATGCATTAAATGACTATCAAGGCTATCGCCGACACATGCATCGCGTCATTGTTAAAGGCGAGCGGCCCCACTAGAAAGTGTTTTTGGGCGGGTATGTGAAACGGCTGGATGTTTTGTAAAGAGGCATGGAAACAGATTAGATCAGGATATCGAGGAGATTGGCGGTGACAGAATTGGGCGACACGTTAACAACTCTTCTAGCCCAGAATCAGGCATGGTCAGAAGTGATGGAAGAGGTCGACTCCAGTTTCTTTGATCGGCTTTCTTCTGGTCACAAACCGAGGTGTTTTTGGATAGGTTGTTCAGACGCCCGTGTATCGCCAAATCAGATTACGGCCTCGAAGTTGGGGGAGTTGTTCATATATCGAAATATCGGTAACCAGGTTGTGGCGAAAGACGCAGCCTTTAATTCGGCTTTGGAGTATGCGTTATTTGGTTTGGGTGTTAGCCATATTGTCCTCTGTGGGCATTATTGCTGTGGTGGAGTGCGAGCCGCGCTTTCAGGAGAATCATCTGGGAAGCATTTGACGAGTTGGCTTGAAGGCATGCGAGAGGAGTTCACAAGGCGTCAACTTACAGCAACAGATGTGAAGATTGTTGAAGAAAATTGGGACATAGCATGCGAGATTAATATCAACTTCCAACTGGCCCGACTCTGTTCGTCTCAGTTGCTGCATGATTACTGGGACACGGGATCTGAGTTGTCAATTCATCCGATTCTCTTCGATTTGAGGAGCGGAGTGTTGAAGTCCCATAATGTGTCAGTGAGCTCCTCAGACGCAGCTCGAGAAGTGGCCGCTACTATCTAGGATCCAAGCGAATAAAATACCTTGGAGGAAAACCAGTCAATATTTTGAAGAATAGTGGTAGCGGATTGCTGTTATCCACTGCCGCATGTTCGTCACCTGCTGGATAGACTTCAACAGCCGTATACGGCGACGTAATATCTTGATTTGTGACCTCGACTCTCGGGTTGTTGAGCGTGTGCCGCCACCACGCTCTTGGCCAGTGATTTGCGGCTACATACAAAGTACCCTCGTAGTAAATTCTCGAAACGACTCGATCGTGTTTCTCCCCGGCATCGTTTGTGGTTGTGATTGTGATGGTCTGATTATTCTCCGGTTGAGAGATTCCAAGCCATGTTTCAAAGGCGCCTACGAGCAGGACGTAAGTAAAAAAGACT
>DORE01000254.1 GCA_003514305.1 Gammaproteobacteria bacterium
CCACTGTTGTGGGCTTTATAGTAAATTGGCATCCCGTAGGGGAGTCGAACCCCTGTTGCTGGGATGAAAACCCGGTGTCCTAGGCCTCTAGACGAAGGGGACTGAGTGATAACGCTCTCAAGTTGATTCCACTAGCATCAAGCAGGCCCGGATTCTAGTGAGCTTCAGCACATCCGTCAAGGCCCTGGCGCGATTTACAGCCAATACCGAAAGACTCTTGGTTGAGCTGGGAAGAGTTGTGATACGCGAGCTTCCCGCGGCCTTATCTGCCGCAGCGTTACCTGAAACTCGGCCATTCAAATCCTTTTACAAAAGATAATACACATTACGCCAAATCCCCCCGATATCCACTCAGCAGTCGGAGCAGGCTCAGTGCGAGCTCATTATATTCCCATCGCAGCGACGACGAGAGGCCCTAAAATGACATTTGCGACGGTGCGCTACTGGAAGCCTAAAAAGCGCGTCTTGACCACTTAGAAACACTGTGACATTCTTTTCAGACATATTCGGCCTTCGCCTGTGTGGCGCCAACGGAAGATAATATCACTGGCCTGAGCACACTAATGGCACGGAACGTCGGAATCACATGTGATGTCAAACACTCTGGCTGACTCGGCAGACTGACATTAGAGAACAACACAGCAAAGACACGCGACCTCATTTCACGTGGAGTTGGGTGAGCAAAATGACTAACGACAAGCGAACAGCCTTGAGCGATACCGACATCAATATTGATCAAAGGTTGATTGATGAGGGCACCGCGCAGCTGAATAGCGAAATTCTTGTATTAGAAAATTGGCTAGCCGAGCTCGAAACCGCGGCAGAGGACGACGCGGAAGCTGTTGCGGCCAGAAAATCCTACCATGACATGCTGAGCAGCCGCAGAGAGATGCTCAGCGCCCTTGCCAAACAGGCGAAGCTACAGGCTGTCACGACAAAATAACATTGATCCAAGCCAAATTCTCAGATCCCATGCTTACTGTTGATCAGCTCGACACGATGCTGTCTATGCAACAGAGCATGAACAGCAGAGTTGACCCTAACTGGAAAACAGCGCGCTACCCTTACTTGAGAGCAGTAGTCATAGAAGGCGCAGAGGCCATCGAACACCACGGCTGGAAGTGGTGGAAGAGGCAGGAACTTGACCTAGCGCAACTTCAGATGGAACTAATCGATATCTGGCACTTTATTCTGTCGGAACTGCTACTGCGAAACGGCGAAAGCGAATCTAAGGCTCGCGAATCCCTGCAGGCAGCGCTGTTCACAATCAGCGTAACCCGCGAACTGCAGTTCGACGGAGAAATTTACAGACTGGCCGAACTATCTCTTCTCGAAAAACTTGAGCTACTGATTGGCCTGTCTTCGGCGCGCCGAATTGAGATGTCAGTATTCGCCAGCATAATGACGGACTGCCAGCTAAGTTGGACTGAGTTGTTTCGTCAATACGTCGGAAAAAACGTGCTGAACGTTTTTAGGCAGGACAATGGGTACAAAGAAGGGACCTACCAAAAAATCTGGAGCGGTCGAGAAGACAACGAAGTGCTTGTAGAAATAATCCAGGCGCTAAATGCTAGCCAATCTGACTTCAAGGATGAAATTTATGTGTCCCTTAAAACCGCATATGAGACATCAAAAGAATCATCGGTCACGAAATAGCTATTTATTGAAAGTATGCATTTTCTTTGACAGTGTGGTCCGTGACGTCGCGCACTTCAGTAAGCTGAGGAATTTGCTCAAGCAAAGTTTTTTCCACGCCTTCCTTTAACGTAACATCAACCATTCCGCACCCCTGACAACCCCCGCCGAACCGCAGGACGGCAACCGAATCATCAAAAATCTCCTCGAGAGACACCTTACCTCCATGAGCAGCGAGCCCCGGGTTAACCTCGTTATAGAGGATATAGTTCACGCGGTCCTCAAGAGAGCTGCCTTCCGAGATCTTGGGTAATCTGGAATTCGGTGCTTTGATCGTTAACTGGCCGCCCATAGAATCTTTTTGAAAATCGACTACTGCTTCCTCGAGGAAAGGCACACTGGGCTGATCGACGAACGCCCGAAAGCCGCTTAATTCCTGAACCTCATCATTCTCCTTTTCTTCGCCCGGTCTACAGAATGAAATACAAGTTTCTGCTCGAGGCGTTCCGGCGTCAAGGATAAACACCCGGACGGCAATGTCAGGAACGTTTTGCTTTTCCAATAATTCAACCAGATATTCTTGTGCCGATTCAGTAATGGTAACCATAATAGATCCAGGCTCGTTTGTGATCCGACGCATGATAACTGATCGTTTGGACCTTGAGAACATTGGACTAGGCCACTTGGTTTCACTAGCGCACGTTTGACTTCCACTAACTGATTCTGATTCTTGCTTCTGATAAAATTAGGGCTTTTCTGACAGATGCCAGAGATGACAAGCATTAAACCCGCAACTCCACTCCATCAACTCCTTTCAGAACGTATCCTGCTCCTCGACGGCGCGATGGGAACCATGATCCAGGCGCGCCGCCTCTCAGATAGGGATATGAGAGGTGATCGCTTTGCCGATTTCCCCCATGACCTAGCCGGCAACAATGATCTGCTCTCTCTGACACAGCCTAAAATTATCCGAGAGATCCACTGCGCCAACCTTGAGGCTGGCGCGGATATCATCGAAACCAATACCTTCAATTCTACTCGCGCAGCACAAGCAGACTATCACTTAGAGCACATCGCCTATGAGCTTAATCTGGAAGCCACACGGATAGCTCGCTCCGCAGCTGATCAATACATTAGCCTTAATTCTGATAAGCCGCGCTTTGTAGCAGGCATTATCGGACCCACCAGCCGCAGTGCATCAATATCACCGGATGTAAACGACCCAGGTTTCAGAAACACTAGCTTCGACGAGTTGGTCGATGATTATTACTCGTCAGCAGAAGGTTTAGTTGATGGTGGTGCTGACATAATAATGATCGAAACATCTTTCGACACTCTCAATGCCAAAGCCGCAGTATTTGCTGTGCGGAAGTGTTTATCTGACAGAGAGCGAAGCCTGCCAATCATGATTTCAGGCACGATCACGGACGCGAGTGGCAGAACCTTGTCTGGCCAAACAGTTGGGGCATTTTGCAATTCCATGGCCCACGCTAATGCACTTTCCATCGGATTTAACTGCGCTTTGGGTGCTGAACAGCTCAGGCCTTACATCGCAGAAATGGCAGCAAATGTTCCTATTCTGGTGTCCGCGCATCCAAACGCTGGATTGCCCAATGAATTCGGTGAGTATGACCAAACGCCCGCAGAAATGGCATCTCTGGTAGGAGATTACGCGCGCTCTGGGTTCGTCAACATTGTCGGTGGATGCTGCGGCACTACACCGGCTCACATCGCAGCGCTAGCCAGCGCGATTGAAGGAGTCGCGCCACGTCAAACGCCGAGCATTGAGCCTGCATGTCGGTTGAGCGGCCTTGAAGCATTCTCCATGACACCGGAATCTTTGTTCGTGAATATCGGTGAGCGTACTAATGTGACCGGTTCCTCTAGCTTTGCTCGATTGATTAAAGAAGGTCAGTATGATGAGGCTCTAGAAGTTGCGAGGCAACAAGTGGAAGCCGGCGCTCAAATAATCGATATAAACATGGACGAAGGCATGCTC
>DORE01000019.1 GCA_003514305.1 Gammaproteobacteria bacterium
GTCAACGGGTCCTCATCGCCATCCTTCGGCGCACCTGCTTCTGCCCAAGCTATGATCTTGCGAACATCCTGTTCTTCGATAACACGGTTATTAACAAAATCACCAATGTGGCCGTCAATTGCGCCTGGAGGCATACGCTTAGTCATCAATACCTCGCGAATCATAGGTGACCACCCCTGCACCATGGCGTGACTATCCATCGCGAACGGAGCGATACCTCCCTCGCGATGGCAGGCCGCACAGTTTTCTGCAAGAACCGGTGCAATATCCGCGACATAAGACGGAACTGCAGTTCCCTCTTCGTAGCTCACTGTCTCCCCATTGACGGCAATTTCCGGAGTAGTCACAGTGTCACCAGCAAGAATCTCGTTGAGCGCGACTTCCGCTCCCGAAACAGAACCTCGATAATTCACAGTGAAGCGAGCTGGATCAAAGATTAATACCTGGCCAGTGCGAGAGATCCCCATGGCCTCGGAAATCACCCTATGATCATCCATTAACACTGGGAGGTCAGTGCCAAGCTTCATAAGTTCAGCGGCCACTTCAGCCCGGTTTTCAAGGCCCATAGGATTGATCATCAAAAATTCGACTCCCCTAGGGTCAAATTGCTTTTTTAGTGTGAGAAAGTCCGGTAGCGCCGCCTCAGTTGCCTCACTGCCAGCAGCCTGAACCAAAAATACGACAGCCTCGTGGTCATCCAGATAACTCATGCTATGGTGGTAACCGCGCTGGTCAATGAGCGCGAAGTCTCCTACACGATCCTGTGCTAAAGCCAAAATAGGCATTAGTGCGGCGGCGATTAGCGAAAGTTTCATCTTGCCCGGCTTGTCCATATCTTCCTCCTTATCATCAGTCCAACGCTTACTGTTTCACGAACTGACCTGTGGTTGCTGGGGGTCATGATCATCGGTAACGCAATAATAACCCCACAAATAACCAGTAAATAATAAAGATCGAGACTAGCTTCGTCAATTGCATGAGGTTCGCTTTAACGCGCCTTAGCAACCGTTCATAGCATGATTTCTGAATTAGGGTTGACGTAGAAGAGCCAGTAACTGCGGATACAAGGCAGGATTCGCTATCAAGAGATTTTTATTGAAGAATTGAGGATCCACATCTTTGGGTACAACACCGAAATGTCCACACACGGCGCCAGCTTCTTTGGCTATCAGCCTGGCGGCAGCGAAATCCCAAAGACTTAGGCTTTCGTAGTAGCCGTCAAGGCGCCCGGCGGCCAGCCAGCAAATGTCGAGCGCGGCTGAGCCAAGACGCCTTATGTCAGCGCAATTATGAAGAATGCTCCTGACTCGCTCTACCATCTCATCAATGCCTTCCTTTATGTAGGGAAACCCGGTGGCAATAATCGCTCTGCGTAAATTTGTCTCCCGAGCCACTCTGATCGCAACCCCATTTAGCAAAGCGCCTTTCCCCAATTCTGCGCTGAATAGCTCGTCGGTGAAAGGGTTGTAGACAACACCAAGCGTAATCTGCCCATTCTCGCAATAAGCGATCGAGACGGCTGATTGAATATGACCATGGGCATAATTCACCGTCCCATCGATCGGGTCGACAATCCACACAGGGACATCGGAATCCCAGACCCGTTGGAGCTCGGGGGAAGATTCCTCGGAAAGAAGTCGATGTTTTGAAAAGCGCTGTTCAATCCTTCTCCGAATTAACTGGTCTGCTTTGATATCAGCGTTAGTAACCAGCTCGTTTCCTCCCTTATAATCATGAACGAGATCAGACTGTTCGCGCTCGCAACAAATCAGTTCGCCTGCTTCGCGCGCAACGCTTTGTACAAAATCCATGAGATCTGTCATAGCCGCTTCCTTATGCGATTCAGTAGCTGGGTATCAGCCACAGCAAGATCAATTGATGCCGACGAGAACTTCAATGTGACTGCTGTCGACCGAGCCCTAAAGTATGGGGTTTTCGCCGTAATTGCCACCCTAATGAACCTCGCTTCTCAAGAAGTAATGGTCAGAGTGTATTCTGGGGACTACGCGCTTTTTGTCGCCCTTTTTTTTGGCACGATTGCAGGCTTGATGAGCAAATACTGGTTAGACAAAAAATTCATCTTCTCTTTTGTCACCCGTTCCAAGCGAGAGAACATAACAACATTTACCGCCTACACTTTGACCGGAGTTCTCACCACAGCTGTATTCTGGGGTTTCGAACTGAGTTTTGAATACTGGTTTGGCGGCAAGTTAGCACGCTATTCTGGTGCTGCTATCGGACTGGCCGTCGGTTATGTTGTAAAGTATCACCTCGATAGCCGGGAAGTATTTGTCTACGCACCCGGTAGGAGTGAAATCCGCGGCCAATTAGGTCGGAACCATCTTGACAGGGGTGATTAGCAGGATGCGTCTTTCAGGCTGGGGTCGGTATCCAAGCGTAGAAGCGTCTTTGCTAGCGCCCAAAGATGCCGGCTCTGCAGCGCGAATTCTACAGAACAGCGAGGGACCTCGAATGATTCCCCGGGGCGCTGGGCGCAGCTATGGTGACAGCGCTTTGGCGACCAGGGTATTAAGCAGTCGCTACCTGAACCACTTAATCGCGATTGACCAGAATGCTCTGACCATTCGTGCCGGCGCGGGCGCCACTCTGGGCGAGATACTTCGCATTTGTGTGCCCCAAGGCTTATTCCTGCCGGTGCTGTCAGGCACAAAGTATGTCAGCCTAGGTGGTGCGATCGCGGCCGATATTCACGGCAAAAATCACCATGTCGACGGTAGCTTCTGTGACTATGTGAATCGTTTCACTTTGCTGCTGCCAAGCGGCGAAACAGCAGTCTGCTCTCACACCGAAAATATAGAATTATTTCGGGCCACCTGCGGCGGTATGGGACTGACCGGGGTAATTCTGGATGCCACGATATCTTTGAGAAAGGTGCCGAGCGCTTTTATAGATGTTCTGTCTATCCCGGCTGCGAATCTCAAGGACAGCCTGGCATTGCTTCGACAATACAATGAAAAGCAATACGTCGTTGCTTGGGTAGACTGCTTGGCGACGGATACGGCGCTTGGCAGAGGGGTCATTCATATTGGAAGTCACAGCGAAACAGGAAAGCTCACGTTCAAGCAAAAGCGGAAAATATCTGTGCCGTTTACGACCCCAGGATTTCTGCTCAATCGTTACACGATGAGTGGTTTTAATCATCTTTACTATGCACGCCACAGGCTCAAAAGATCCGTGAAATCTATGTATTTCGATGACTTTTTCTTTCCACTGGACAGCATAAACGGATGGAACCGGCTTTACGGGGCGGCTGGATTTCTTCAATACCAGTTCGTCTTGCCTGACCATTCCGCAGAATCGGGTCTGCGAGAAACCCTGGATACGTTGAGTCGGGCGGGAAAAGGCTCCTTTCTAGCGGTGCTCAAGCGGTTCGGACCGGCCAATACAAACTTGCTAAGCTTCCCCAGCAAGGGGGTTACACTGACGCTTGATTTCAAGTATGAGCCCGATCTTCTGCCACTGCTGGATATACTGGACGAGATTGTTTTGAAGGCCGGCGGGCGTCATTATCTAGCGAAAGATGCCCGTATGAGCGCTGCGGTATTCAGGCAGGGATACCCCCAGTGGCACCAATTCAAAGCCATTAAAGATCAGATAGACCCGACTGGAATTCTTGGTTCTCTCCAGTCCGAACGGCTTGGATTGACGAAGCCCGGCATGAGGTCATCTGAGTAATGAATATTCTTGTCATCGGCGCGAGCTCTGCTATCGCCACCGCAGTTGCAAAGCGTTATTCAGAGCGTCAAGCCTGCTTGTTCTTGATTGCGCGCAATGTCTCGAGATTGGAGCTTCTGCGGCAGGATCTTAAGGTTCGAGGCGCAACGAGGATCGGAACCCACGTCCTGGACCTTTTGGACCACGAAAAGCATGAAGCCGCGATAGACGCCGCGATTCAATTCTTCGGCGACGCCGGCATCGATCTCGCCTTGATTTGCCACGGCTCTCTTCCCGACCAAAAAGCAGTCGAGAAAGATTTCGAGCTCGCACAGCGTGAGATTGATACTAATGGCCTGAGCACTGTCTCTTTGCTCATTCGGCTGGCACCCCACTTTGAGCAACAAGGTCACGGATTGCTGGCGATAGTAACCTCGGTCGCTGGCGACCGAGGCCGGCAGACCAATTTCGTCTACGGCGCGGCTAAAGCACTGGTGTCGACATACTTGCAGGGTCTGCGGGGAAAGCTCTTGCCTTCTGGCGTGCACGTTATGGACATCCGCCCTGGGCTGGTGGATTCACCGATGACACAGCAGTTCGAAAAAGGCCTTTTGTGGTCTTCTCCTGAGCTGGTGGCCGAACATATAGAAAAAGCTGTTAGGCGCAAACGCGACACTGTCTATATTCCCGGATATTGGCGTCTGATCATGGCAGTTGTGCGATCAATACCCGAGGCCGTCTTCAAACGGCTAAAGTTCTAGACCTTGACTGAATATAGATCAAAAAAAAGCGAGGGTCTGCCTCTCTTTGTCGACCTGGACGGCACCCTGATCAAGACCGATCTGATGTTTGAGTCGATTTGTGTGCTGTTAAAACGGAATCCGTTCAGCCTGATAATGCTTGCGATCTGGCTCGTAAAGGGAAAAGCATATCTGAAAGCACGACTGGCTGAACGAGTCCATCTCAACATCAGTAACATGCCTTTCAATGCTGAGTTCCTGGACTTCTTGGGCGACGAAGAGCGCAGAGGGCGGCAGCTCATTTTGATTTCTGCTGCCAATAACCGTGCACTAAAGAAGTTTGCCGAACCACTCAAGCTATTCGCGACGTGTGTCGGCAGCGACGAGCAGATCAACCTAAAAGCCAGGGCAAAACTGCAGCGCATCGAGGAAATAAACCGCGGCAAACCCTTCAGTTATGCTGGCAATGCAAGAGCAGATGTCCCTATCTGGGAAGCAGCAGCGGAAGTCATTCGCGTGAACTGTAGCAGATCACTCGCCAGGCACATCTCGGACACAAAACCGAGCAGAGATTTCGATCTATCTGATTCGAGGATCCGGTTTCTATGGAAAGCTGTGCGACCGCATCAGTGGGCGAAGAATGGCCTGTTGTTTATTCCTCTCGCGCTGGCTCATCAAATAACTGATATCCATCGTCTGCTTCACACCTGCGTTGGTTTCATCTGTTTTTGTCTGGTGGCATCAAGTGTCTATCTCAGCAACGACCTGCTGGACCTTGAATCTGATCGCTTGCACAGTACCAAAAAAACAAGACCGCTGGCTGCTGGCAACCTGCCGATTCAGACCGGTATTGTGACTGCCATCATGCTGCTCCTGGCCGCTTTTACACTTGCTCATCTTCAACCCAGAGAATTCGTCGTCACTCTTTTCGGCTACTGGGTACTCACAGTACTCTACAGTGTGCTACTGAAACGCCTTTTCTTACTGGATTTAGTTACACTGGCAAGCTTGTATTCCCTGCGGCTTGAGGCTGGGGCACAAGCCTCAGGAGTCAACGCTTCAGTTTGGTTGTTAGGGTTTTCGATGGCGCTGTTCTTCGGATTGGCTGCCCTTAAGCGCGTCATCGAATTAAGCAAATCAAACCATGCCGGTGAGCTACCGGGGAGACCCTACAAACATAGCGATTCGACCTTCCTTGGCGCGCAAGGCATGCTCGCCTGCGCATTTTCTGTATTGATATTTATTTTTTACATCTATGCGGAGGAGTCACAGTCTTTGTACCGCTTTCCAGAGATGCTTTGGCCAATTGCTGGCCTGCTCGGGGGTGTCTTATTCAGAGCCTGGTGGTTGGCGCGGCAGGGAGAACTTAATGAAGATCCGGTTCTTTTGGCAGTTTCAGACCGCACCAGTCAGATTGCCATAGCGCTCATGTTTCTGGTGCTCTGGTTGGCAATCTAATTACATCATTGCATAAGAAGCGTATGGCAGTATCGGAGAGGAAGCGTCTGACGCTGGGGGGTTTCCTTGAGACAATACTAATTGCCAGTTTGAGTCTAATAGCCTCGATTCACCGAGAGCAACATACCGCAGGAGTATTCACAGATAAAGTCTCAGTCCTCTCTGATCGGGGGTCTGATCACTGCCGGAGATCAGATCCCAGTCACACTCATTCCAGCGAAAGAATGTGAACCCACCGCCCTACCTGCAGCTGCCCAATACATATCCGTCAGCGAGCACAATTGAAGAACCAGCAAGACGATATTCACTAAGTCAGAACGCAAAACCGTCGCGGAAGCGTTCCTCAAGACGCCAGCTGGCGTGAATGCCAGGAAATCAAAAATCCCAGCCATCAGTTTGCTTGACAGTAAGGACCGGAGGTCTGAATAGCACGGTGACAAACTCGAATCACGGCCTTTTCACGGTGATTTCCTCCAAATAAACTGCATTGTAAGAGAAAGCCTTTGAGGAGATAGCTAAGCGGAAAGCGCACTGCTCGGAATTGAACCACCACAACTCTCCGACCGCGTCGAAATCGAGCCTTGCAACAGGCACTGTCAGGCCAGCGCTGCCGATAGTCCTGCTGCTGCCGCCGTGTCAACATACTCCCTTAGCTGAGCGATCTTGCCATTCTCAATATCAGCAACAACACAAGCTGCCAGCGTCAGTTCGCCGCCGTCGGGCAGTGTTCCCCTTACCGTGTGTTCCTCGACAAAACCCTTGCTAGTGGCACTACGAATGACGTCCTCGTAACGAAAATCACTGACTAAGGTGCTCACAGCCTTTGAAAACTGAATAAGCGTTTCGACATCAAACTCGTTGTTCAGATTTTGGCGCGCTTTGAACTCCGGGGCGCAGAGATTCCGAACCATATCCATATCGCCTGTCTCAAAGGCAGTAAACAATTTAGCTGCTATTTGCTGGTTGTCCATCGTCATGTCCTCAAGGAGTTAATATCGATTGCCATGTTGTTAGCTCGCAATCGTGAAAGCGTCTTCGATTGGATTCCACAGATTTGGCTTACCAATGCGGGTAATTCTCATGGCACTGTGCACACGTGGCTCAAGCAGCCGAGCAAACTGACCCACGTCTTTAAAGTCAAGATCAAGCCACTTCGAAATAAGGTGGTCATCCTTCAGATCCAGTATCAGAGGCATCGATTTTGGATGAATTTTATCCCACTGCGGCGATAGCGGCGGAAGGGTGATGATCGAAGCCGAGTGAACACGCTCTCCGGTCTGCCGATCGCGGTATTCCATATATAAACCTCCAAACGCAATGGCTGACCCGGCCAGTTCGATCATATGGTAGATCTTTTTGTCGCCCAGATTTTCAACAAAAGCACTTGCCGGGATAATACAGCGTGATTCACGGTATGGAACGTAAGAAATGCCCCGCAGCTTGTGCAATTTGTCAGAACGGGAGTTGAAGCTGGCGTAACGGTAGTTGGGCTTCAGCGTTTTACGCTCGAGGAGCAGCCACCAAGTGGCTTCTGAAACCTTACGGTGTTTGTCTCGCCCTACAAGGTTTTCATGAATTATCGCGATTCTGCTGCCGGGTGCGATATCCTGACTGATGCAGCTACCGGGAATCTCGACACCCAGCGCATCGCAGAGACTACGTACCTCTGAACTGTCAATTAAATTGAAGCGTCCGCACATTGCTTTTACTCTCAGGGCAATAGTAAAGTCTAACGCTTCAGAGCTACTTTGAGCTGCTGAAACTTCCCGTGTAACTGCTTTATACAAAAACAACAAGGGAACCGCCATGCAAGAGGCGCAAACATCATACCTGACTCTTCTCTTCACATGCCTGACTGCGCTCTGGAGCTCATCAGGTACTGACACAGCAACAGCACAGGTCACATCAGAAGAAACGCGGCGCTGCACTACCTTGCTTGATAGTCGCAACCTAACATTGACTCGAGCAGAGATCACCGAAAATCCGGAGGATGGATCTGCTTACTGCTATGTGCGCGGCATCATCAGTCCAGCAATTCACTTCCACGCGCAATTGCCGATTCCTGTGAACTGGAACGGGCGCTTTCTCCAATGGGGCGATGGCGGTAAAGACGGCGATCTGGACTTTGCAAATCACCGAGTGGCTCAAGGCTATGCGGTCACCAACAGCAACATGGGACACGATAATGGCGTTGAGCCCGGCGCGTCATTCGGATTCAATAACCGTCAGGCCGAGATCGATTTTGGCTATCGCGCGGTGCACCTCACCGTCATGGCGGGCAAGCGACTGGTCAGAGACTATTACGGCAACAGTGCAGATTACTCGTATTTTGAGGGTTGCTCCCAAGGAGGACGTCAGGCATTCATGTCTGCCCAGCGCTACCCACAAGACTTCGATGGGGTTATAGCCGGCGCGCCAGCCTTTAATTATCAGGGCCTTAATGCAGCTGGCACCTGGAACCTTCAGCGTGTCTTTCGGGACAACCTCGTCGGTAATCTAGCTGTCGACAGCACCGGTAATGGCAGTCCTGACAGCCTGGCGCTTCTGGATAAACTTCACGAAAGAGTGCTGCTGAAGTGCGACACAAACGACGGGGTGAAAGATGGCATCATTGGTGATCCGCTTAACTGTGATTTCAGCCCATCAGTCGATCTAGCTGATCTAATGTGCCCAAATAATGCGGCTGGAAGCGATTGCTTCACTACCGCCCAATTGCAAACAATTACAGACCTCTACAATGGTCCTTCTGACTCATCCGGAAGGAAAGTATACCCTGGCAAAATGTTCGGCTCCGAAATGCAATGGGCGCGATACTACATCCCCTGGCAAGGCAACCAAATGGGTCCTTCAAAGCTCACGGGAGTCGCTGGAGATCATATGAACTATCTGTTCTATGAAGAGGATCCTGGCATCACGGTTCCTGATATTCGAGATGTCACCTATAAGGCGAAAACCGGGGGAGTGATGCCAGAATTCCATTGGATTAACTGGGAGATCGATGACTTCTTCTCAGGCAAGGGTGATCTGATGAAATCCATTACCGACGCCAATGACCCCGACCTAACAAGCTATCTGGTCGATGCCAGAGGCAAGATGCTGATCTACCATGGGCTGGTGGATACACTCATCGTAGCGACAGATACCATCAACTATTACAACGAAATGGTCGATCAGACTTTTGACGGCAGCATGGAAGCGGCTCAGGATCATGCTCGACTATTCCTTGCGCCGGGCATGGCGCACTGCCGGGGCGGCCCCGGACCGGACACCTGGGACAATCTGGAGCCGCTAGTGAAATGGGTAGAGAACGGCGTCGCACCAGAGCAGCTCAAAGCCACGCATAAAACCGATGGCCGAATCGATAACGAAAGGCCGCTGTGTGTCTATCCCCAGCAGGCTCGATACGTCGGGCCAGTCGGCGGCGCTGACAATCCACAAAACTGGCGGGCGGAGAATTTCCAGTGCCAGTAGAGAAAGCACCTTCAGCTAATGAATCCTAACAGTCCAACCTCGTTTGGAAAACTTCGTAAAACCCGAAGCATTTGCTTACATCGAGAGAAGTGCTAGGGTTTCGGAAAAAGAGTTCACCAAAGAAGAGGTATATATGAAACTCGGCCAAGCCTTCACTCTAACCTTTTGCTTCCTCTCGCTAGGACTCAGCTCGAGCGGACTTGCCCAAGAAGTCTTCCGCGCGCGGCTATCACCCATGCCAACGACGCCTCAGACAGTTAGTGAAATTCTTGGTGAAGGCGAAGTTTTCTTGACCCTCAATGACCATCAGCTCGAGATCGATGGCCACTTCGAGGGCATGAGCTCCTCAGCAAAGAGTGCCCACCTCCACGCTGGACCTCCTGCACAGCCAGGTCCGGTGGTTCATGTTCTTGAAATTGATCCATCAACCGGGGGTAGAATTCGAGCAATCCTTGAACTAACAGATAAACAGCTGCTTGCACTGCGCAACAACGCGCTCTATATCCAAGTACACAGCGAGAGAAACGTCGACGGTGAGCTGAGGGGGTGGATCTTTCTCAAAAGCCATTTTGAACGTTCATAACCGACGGCAGTGACACGCCATTAAAGAAACCTGACACCATGATGCGACAATAGACCTGATCAGTAGAGAGTGACAATGAAGCAAAATCACAGTTATGAGAAACCTGGAATCCAAAAGTTCGCAGCGATCCTTATTCTTGGCACATTAAGCGCCTGCGGGGCTGATTCATCTTCCACGACTGCGATCGAGGTGGCCACGGCGCCACTCAGCTCCAGGTCATTAGAAACCACTTCTGCTTTGACCTTCGAGACTCAGGCAAATGTCGGAGCCCAAACTTATGCGATGAACTGCGCTGTCTGTCATGGAGCAAGTCTTGAAGGGACAACGCTTGGCCCCTTACTATCCGGCAATGCATTCGTGAGGCGTCTGGGAGAGCAAACTCCCGCCTTGTTACTTGGAAATATCAGAGCCAACATGCCTCCAGGAGGAAATGAGGATTTGACGGACGTCGATTATGTAAATCTCGTCGCGCATATTCTCAGCCAGAATGGCGTTGACAGCGTGATCACGGCTCTGACGCCGGAAACCGATTTTGAAATTGCCGAGAATATTTCAGAGGTTGTTGCCAGGCGTCAGCGTCCTGAACCTCCTGCTCCTGAAGGGCTGACCGTCAAAGGCAACACCGAAGACTTCGTTCCATTTGTGCCCTTGACTGACACCATGCTGCGCGACCCCAGTCCCGATGACTGGCCGATGCATAGGCGTAATTACTATGCCCATTCTTATAGTCCACTTGAACAAATTAACAAGGATAATGTGGGCAACCTGACCCTTGAATGGGTATGGAATATGCATGAGGGAGACTCCGAGCCCGCGCCATTGGTCTACAATGGCATTGTTTACCTGATAAACCCCGGAAATGTAATACAGGCACTTGATGGCAAAACTGGCGAACTTATATGGGAACACTGGACTGGTCCTGCAAATCGCCAAGACATGCGCAATATCGCTATGTATGAAGACAAGATCATTCAGGCAACGACTGATGCCCGCCTGGTCGCACTAGATGCGCGCACCGGCGAGCAGGTCTGGGAAAACGTCATTGCGGACAACAGCAAGGGTTTTTCGAACTCATCAGGCCCTATTGTGGCTGATGGTAAGGTGATAGTAGGACTCGCAGGTTGCGCACGCTACATCCCTGAAGACTGCTATATCAGTGCTTATAACGCCGACGACGGCGAACTCCTTTGGCAGTTTGAAACCATCGCCGAAATGGGCGAGCCGGGCGGCGACACCTGGGGCGGCCTGGACAATATTTTTCGGGCTGGCGGAGAAACCTGGATCACTGGCTCATATGATCCCGACCTTAAGTTGACCTACTGGGGAACTGCGCAGCAGAAACCTTGGGTGCCTGTTTCCCGGCATATGACCATCGACGACGTTGGTCTATATACAAATTCCACTGTCGCGGTGAGTACGGACAGTGGCGAGCTCGATTGGTATTTCCAGCACGTTCCGGCTGAGGCTCTCGATCTAGACGAAGTTTTTGAACGAGTACTAATCAATCGCGGTGACGATAAGCTGGTCTATTCTATCGGGAAATACGGCATCCTCTGGAAGAACGATCGAGTCTCTGGAAAGTTTAGAGGCTTCAAGGAAACGGTTTTCCAGAACGCCTTCACCCATATCGATCCTGAAACCGGCGAAGTGACCTATCGGGAGGATATACAGAATGCTCAACTCAACGAGTGGACTTCAGCGTGCCCATCCAGCACTGGTGGCAAGGACTGGCATTCCATGACCTACCATCCCCCCTCTGGTCTAATCATCGCTCCGCTCAGCCAGACGTGCCTTGAGAATGCGGCGCGCGAGGTGGCCCTGGTTCAGGGAGGAGGTGGCTTGGCAGCCAGCCGCAAGTTCTTCGAGATGCCGGGTACCAATGGCAACCTCGGCAAAGTTGGCGCGTACCACGCAGATACCCTGGAAGAGGTCTGGAGCCACCAACAACGTGCATCTCTGCATACCGGCACCATTTCGACGGCAGGTGGACTGGTCTTCGTGGGCGACCTTGACCGTCGCTTCAAGGCCCTCGATGTCAACACTGGCGAAATTCTTTGGGAGACGCGACTTGGGACTTCAGTACAGGGCCATCCAGTGAGTTTTGCCATCGGCGGTAAGCAGTACATCGCTGTCACTTCGGCTCTCGGTGGAACTAGCCCGCGAGTGGTGCCGGGCGTCATTGCTACCGAGATAACTTATCCACGCTGGGGAAATGCAATTTATGTCTTCTCTCTGCCAGATTAGCAGAGCCTGCGACGTCACTGGTCTGGTTTTTCGGTGCGGTTTTTCTGCAACGTCTGATGGGCGCGTAGTAAAGAGTAGTCCAACCGGCATACTTTAGAAATTACTGGGAACGAAGAAACGCCGTGAGCCTTAACGGCTTGCCCACTCACATTCACGGATCAGGCCATGAGTGAAAGAAATTCAACAGACTCAAGCTCAACGACAGATGACTCAGCTAATAGTAATATCGGCCGCATCGAGTGGGTTGACCTAACCGTAGGCGACGCAGCACGAAACAAAAATTTCTATTGCAAAGTTATCGGCTGGAAGTCGACCGACGTAGAAATGGGGACTTACTCAGATTTCAATCTAGAACTACCGGGCACTGGAAAGACGATCGCGGGCATTTGCCATGCACGAGGCATGAATACCGGAATGCCTGCCCAGTGGCTAATGTACGTCAGAGTCGCCGATGTTGCAGCCAGTGCTGCCGAAGCCGAACGCCAGAAGGGGAAAGTGCTGGATGGGCCAAGGAGGATGGGTGGCAGCAATTTTTGTGTCATTCAGGATCCGGACGGTGCTGTAATGGCACTTATTTCCGATTGACGTCTTATTGAGGAATTCAATATGGGAAGCATCGAATACATCTATCTAGCCAGAGGTAAACGACAAGCAGTCGAGCGGATCGGCAAGGCAACCCTGGAAGCGGGGAAAGGCATAGTCGGCGATCGCTACTATCAACTAGCGGAGGCCCGCTCAGCCAAAGGTTTGCCGGTGATGGAAAACCATGTCAGTTTGGTCGAACGCGAAGCTTTAGATAAATTTCTGTCAACTCATTCTTTGACTCTTGACTACGGAGAGTTTCGGCGCAGCGTAATCACATCTGGAGTAAATCTCAATGCACTGGTAGGCAAGCACTTTAAGCTCGGAGACGCTCTGCTTTTTGGTGTTGAGCTCTGTGCGCCCTGTGGTTATCTGGCCAGCATTATTCATCCTGCAGTGCTCCCCGAACTAGCCCTGAGCGCCGGTCTTCGCGCGACGGTTATTAAATCGGGGGAGATACAACTTGGGGACTTCTTGGACGAAAAGCCATCTAAGGACTGATTTGTGAAGCTCGGGATTAATCATCATCGGGACATCTCATTAATTTTAAGGCAGTTTGTTTCCGTATTAGCGCTCTTCACTCTGACTGAAGCCATTGCCGAGCCATCACCTTATCTTTATGTGCTTGGCGTCGGCCAGGATGCCGGCTTCCCGCAGGCTGGCTGCTTTGAACCTCGCTGCCTGCCGGCCTGGAAAGACGCTTCGCTGCGGCAGAAACCAACCTCCATCGCGGTCATAGATCGGGCCAGTGAGTCAAGCTACCTATTTGAGGCGACGCCGGAATTTCGCGATCAGCTCTATCAGCTGCAGCAAGAAGCCCCTTTGCCTCTGTCGGGTATTTTCCTAACCCACGCACATATCGGTCACTATACTGGGCTTATACATCTCGGCAGAGAAGCTATGGGTACGAAAGCTATGCCCGTTTACGCGATGCCGAGGATGCTTGAATTTCTTGCCAGCAATGGTCCCTGGAGCCAACTGGTTACGCTCGGCAATATTGATCTTCTGCGACTTGAGCATAACGCTCCCACACAATTCACCAATTTCATTGTTACCCCATTCCTGGTCCCTCACAGAGATGAATATTCTGAAACAGTGGGCTATCGCATCGAGGGACCCAACCGAACAGCCCTTTTTATTCCTGACGTCAACAAGTGGGAGGACTGGAATATCAGTATTGTTGAGGCCTTGGAGGCAGTAGACTATGCGCTCATTGACGCGTCCTTTTTCGCAGACGGCGAACTTGGCAATCGCGATATGTCGCAAATCCCGCACCCATTCGTCTTAGAGACTATGGCACTGTTCGAGCAAAGCAGCGAAGAGATTCGCAATCGAATCTGGTTCATACACATGAACCAGTCTAATCCTTTACTAGATTCTGATAGCGACGCTACGCGGCTTGTACGTGATAAAGGATTCAACGTCGCCCGGGAAGGCGTCAGACTGCCTCTGTAAGATTGTTTTAAACTGTGTGGCAAAGCCGGCCCGTCCCTTTTGCTGCAAGCCTGTAGTCGTTATCGCCCGCAATAAGGTGGACGCCATCGGTCTAATGCCGAACCTGAACGCACGCAAGCGATCACGTTTTTGGGGGAAATGACCAAAGGTGCCTGACCCGCACCAAAGCGGTATGTGCAACCCGCCCTGCATTTAAAAATCGCATCGTCACTTTGCAGAAGTTGGTTAATCCGCTCCTTTCTGTTCGAAACCAGGCGCTCTGCAGCGGCACTGTCCCTGATTGCATTACCGGTGAAGTCACGAAACTCAAGTAAACTACCGAACGTTTCATCTCCTCAAAACGCTTCATGCCGTATCACGCTCAAGCCTTAAAAGAGTGAGTTTGACCTCTTTTGAAAAATTTTCCGCTGTATCGCAATCGGGCTACATTTTGGAAGGTGTTTTACAGCGGGCTTGAATTTTTATTCCACAATATTAAATGGAGTCAGCGTAAACCACCCGGATGCGAATAAAGCACGTCCGATTAACGGTCGAGAGAAAATGAGGATTTTGCTTAAACGGCTCGGTAGCCGAAAACACGATAAAGCACCGAAATCCATACCTAGCAACCGACCGCGAATTATCCACTTGCTGCAAGCATATTAGTAAAGTTTTTAGTTAACTAAATAAATCACATGCCAAAGGTCATGAGAGCCAGAAATCACTGTTAATGAAAACCTTTGTGTCACTCCTTGTGTTCCGCAAGATGTAGTGCTACCTTTTGTCTTGCAACACAGCATAGTGTTTTTATGTCGTTTTGCACTTGCCTAGGC
>DORE01000147.1 GCA_003514305.1 Gammaproteobacteria bacterium
GCGAGTTAGGAGATTCCCACCATGTTGAAAGTCATTTCTACCCCTCATCTGGAAAACCGTGCGGCTTGGGTAATGGCCTTTGAGATGCGAGACCTTTTCGTAGCCCAGCCTGCCGCTCACGTTCGTCGCTACGGTCTGCACAAAGACGATTTCAACCTCGTGATCACTGACACAGCCGAGGCCATGAGCCGTGGCAAGACTCTGAACCGCTTCAGTTTGGGCGGTAACGAGTCGGACGTGATGGATTTTCTGGCGATCTGTGGCTGGTCACTGAAGAAGGTCCTGGAGGTTTGCGCGGCCTTCGATTGTGAGCCAACCAAGCATGTGCGCCTTCGGGATACGTTGAAGCTTTGGGGCTATCAGAGGGACGCGAAAATCGAATTTTGCCCGTTTGCTGCACAGCGGGTGAACCCACTGCAAAAGCTGCCCAAGAAATGGACGATTCCCCACGTCGTTCGCCTTTTGGCTCGGGATACCGATGCTCGGGTGAAAACTCAATGGGAGCTCACCGACGATTACAAAGCCGATGCCGATCGCAATTTTGGGCGCGACCATCTGCCGGATCGTTTGGCTCTGTTGCGTGAGTTGGTTGAGGCCGGATCGGCTTGGCGGATTCATGAGGACCATGAGGGGCTGTCCATTTCCCATGGTCAGCGCTCATACGCGATTCACCTCCCTGATCGGCTGATCGCCGCTTAACCCATGCGGGGGCGAGAGCCCCCAACGGTTTCCGGACGGAAACACCCAACTGACAAGGAACTGACACCATGGAACAGAACATCAAATTGAACGCCCTCACAATCTCTGAGAAGAACGTTCGTAAGGTATCGGCGGCAGATGTAGAGGATCAGCAGTTAATCGCTTCTATCGGCTCTCAGGGGCTGCTACAGAACTTGATTGTTGTGAAGTCGAAGAAGCGCGGTAAGTTTGAGGTTGTCGGCGGTGGCCGCCGTCTGGCTGCGTTGCAGCATTTGGCAGAGAACGGCGACATTGCGAAGGATTACCCTGTGCGCTGTGTGGTGAAAGATCAGACCGACGCCACCGAGGCCTCAATGGCGGAAAACTTGAAAGCGGCAATGCACGACGCGGATTGGTTTTCGGCCTATATGCAGTTGAACGAGCAGGGGATGAGCGCCGAGGACATTGCCAAGAAATTCGGCCACAGCGTGACGGATGTTCGCAAACTGTTGAAGCTCGGCGGGGTGGCCCCGGTGATTTTACATGCTTTCCGTAATCGGGAACTGGATAAAAAGGAGGTCATGGCCTTCACCGTTTCCGACGATCAGGAAAAACAGGCGGCGGTTTTTGCTGAAATGAAGGAGGGCTATGGCTTCTCGGCGTGGGAGATTCGTTCTCGTTTGCTGCCTGAGAATGTTCGAAGCACCGAGCCTATGGCTGTGTTTGTGGCTTGGAAGCCTATGAGCAGGCCGGTGGTAGTGTGGCGTCCGATCTGTTCCAGGAGGTGACCTACCTCAACGATCCGGAGCTTTTGAAGTCGTTGGCAGAGGCCAAGATCGAGCGACTGGTGGCTGAGAAGAAGGTCGAGGGCTGGAAATGGGTGGAGTATACCTTTGGTGGTTTCTGGTCCTCACCGTTTGCCAGCATGAGGCGCGTGGAGCCGGAAATTGAAGTGGACCTGCCCGAGGCGTTGAGCGCCCGACTGGCCGAGATCGATGCCCGTTTGAATGTCTTGAATGAGAAGCCGATGCCGGAATGGACAGAGGAAGAGGATTAAGAACACGACCGACTGACCGACGAAGAAAGGGATTTGCAGGAGCAGAAAGAAAACTCTCGAGTATTTTCCGTAGGGCAGAAGGCGGAGGCGGGCGTTCTCATTCTGATTGGACGGGAAGGGGAGCCGGAATACCGCGAAGGCATTGTGAAGCCCGAAGACGGTGACAAGGGCAGCGAGGGCCAAGACGAGCAGGGCGCGGTTGATGTTCCTAAGAAACCGGACGAAAGCGCGGCGCTCTTGAGTGATCTGAGTGCTTATAGCTTGCAGGCCCTGCAAGCTGATCTGATGGATTCACCGGAACTGTGCTTTGATTTGTCGGTGTTCAATATGGCGTTGCAGCGTGGGGCACAAAGCTTCCTCCGACCCTGTGACATCAGTGTTCAGTGGGCCGAGTTCAGTCCCAAGGACATCCTGGAAACCAAAGCCGCCGAAAAGATTCAGAAAACGCGAGACGGTTTGAATCTGGTTTGGATGAATGAGGAAACCGAGGCGGATATGTTCAGGGCGTTCCAATCACTGACGATGCCGGACAAGCTGGCGATTCACGCTTTTTGTGTCGCTCAGTCGCTGCGTTCATCCAACTCGGTCATTGCCGAACTTGTGAAAGAGCAAATCAACTTTGATTTAAGCGCTCTCTGGCAGCCGACCTAGGAGAATTATTTCAAGCGGGTCAAGCGCGAAAAGCTGTTGGATATTCTGGTAGAGCTTAAAGGCACCGATCTGGCAGCAGGTATGGCAAATGCCAAAAAGCGCGATTTGGCTGAGTTGCTGGATGGTCTTGAGGAATCCAAAGGTTGGTTACCACCACAGATGAGATCGGTAACGATGGAGGAGTAGGCTAAATCCTGGGCCGGGAGCTTTAACTTCCGGCCCTTGCTGTTGGTTTTTCCAGAGGCATGCTTTGCCCCGACCTTGTTACATGCGTTGTTTATTGACAGACTCTATACACTAAGTCGTTAACACATTGAAAATGGTGATGAAATGAATAAAGCTCAGGGGTTTGTTGGCCTTTCGACAGGTGGAGAAGGCGTTCTCTATGTACGCATCTCTGATATTACTGCCGTGCAAGAGCTAAAAAGTTCTGAAGAGTCTTCGAAATTTAAAAGCCGCGTATTTGTTCGGGGCCAGGCTCAACCGTTTAAGATTCAGGAAGACCCTGCAACCATTGGCGACCTTATTGGGTCGGATGAATAACAGCCGTTGCCGGCCTTGGTGAAGGCATTTTGCTCGAATCTCATCGATGGCTTTGCCTTTGGCGCGCCCTTCGGGGCGGGCTTCTCCAGGTTCGCTATTCGCTCATCCCGCGTTGCGGGACTGACGCCTTCCGTATCC
>DORE01000156.1 GCA_003514305.1 Gammaproteobacteria bacterium
CATGAATAATAAAAACGCGTCAACGTCACTCTACGCTGCGAACATTGCACAGTCAGACAAACTCAATAATGTCTGTTATGACATTCGTGGTCCAGTCCTCGAACAGGCAGCGCGTCTGGAAGAGGAAGGCCAACAGATCTTGAAGCTTAATATCGGTAATCCAGCTGCTTTTGGGTTTAATGCACCGGATGAGCTCCTCTACGACGTGATACACAATTTGACTGATGCTCAGGGTTATTCCGACGCAAAAGGGCTCTACTCGGCTCGAAAAGCAGTCATGCAAGAATGCCAGCGTCAAGGCATTGCTGATGTCGAAATCGATGATGTTTACCTTGGCAACGGAGTAAGTGAGCTGATCACTATGGCAATGCAAGCGCTACTCAGCGATGGCGACCAAGTATTGATCCCTGCCCCTGACTATCCGCTTTGGACTGCAGCAGTGAGCTTAAGCGGAGGGACGCCAGTACACTATTTATGCGATGAACAGTCGGATTGGTTCCCAAGTTTAACGGACCTAGCGTCAAAAATTACACCTCAGACCAAGGCGCTCGTTATTATTAATCCAAACAACCCCACGGGAGCTGTTTACAGCAAAGAATTACTAACCGAGATCGTTGAACTGGCTCGCAAACATCAGCTCATCGTTTTTGCAGACGAGATTTACAGTAAGATCCTTTACGACGATGCTTGCCACATTCCGATCG
This sequence comes from Gammaproteobacteria bacterium, assembly GCA_003514305.1. Lineage (GTDB taxonomy): Bacteria > Pseudomonadota > Gammaproteobacteria > Pseudomonadales > Pseudohongiellaceae > UBA9145. Next base: position 705 of record DORE01000156.1, read on the forward strand.
CAACGCTTTGTGAAGACTTGCTTGTCGTCAGCTTTAGCGGATTGTCAAAAGCTTATCGACTGGCGGGCTTTCGCTCCGGCTGGATGGTGATCAGCGGAGCCAAGCATGTCGCTCGTGACTACATCCTAGGACTAGAAATTCTAAGCAATATGCGGCTCTGCGCGAATGTTCCTGCCCAATTTGCCATACAAGCAGCTCTGGGGGGCTACCAGAGCATCAATGACCTTGTCCTGCCTGGCGGACGATTACTAGAACAGAGGAATGCAGCTCATCACTTGTTAACCTCGATTCCGGGTATAGACTGTTTCAAGCCAAAGGGAGCGATTTATCTTTTTCCAAGCCTCAGCCCAACCTCTTTCCACGTAGCAGATGACGTGAAACTTGTACTCAAGATCCTGAAGCAGGAGAAAGTGCTCCTAGTGCAGGGCAGTGCATTCAACCTAAAGGACACCAATCACCTGAGAATTGTGTTTTTACCCCGCGTTGAAGAACTAGAAGATGCGCTTCATAAAGTTGCCAGAGTGCTTGAACAGCATCGAGTTTAAAGCTCAATACCGGGAAGCTACCAAACATAGATTTACCTGAACCTCAATTTAAGGCAAAGCCAAGTCCCGCTAGGTAAGCAGTTGCTTGGGCGCTCGATTGACCGATAGGAAAACATTCCGAGTACTCAAGCCGAGGGGAGCACTCGGTGCGCAGTGTATTGAAAATTACACTTGCCTCACCGCGCTGAACCCCACGCTTAAAGGTATCGCTTATAGACCGCAACTGCACAGTATTAATAGCGACCTCCCAGACCTCGTCGAGCTTGCCCGTAAGAAGCTTCAATTGTGTGCGTTCATTTGAGCGATCTGTTGCATTGGGCTCAAGGTTGTCGAGTTTAAAAAATCTTATCAAGTCTTTCGTCACCTTCTTGGCAGCTAGATGTTTAGCACGCCGGCTGTAGCCAGCAATGTGAGGCGTCGCCAAATCCGAGAGGTAGACCAATTTAGGGTCAGGATTGGGTTCTCCCTTGAAGACGTCGAGAACCAAATGTATGTCCTTACGCACCGAAAGAGTGTTTACCGCATCTTTCTCATTGAGCACTTCTCCACGCGAAGTGTTGATCAATAAGCAGTCGTTAGGCAAGCAGCAGAGGAACTCTGAATCAATAAGACCCACTGTTCTGGCGTGCCCCGACGCATTTAATGGCACATGAAACGATACCAGATCGCAAGCTGCTAATGCCGACAAATCAACGAATTCCGAAGCGAGCAGCCCACCGCTCTCCCGCCTTGGTGGATCGCAAGCAAGAACTTCACAGCCGAGGGCACGGAACCTTCTTAACACTTCAGCCCCAACATGACCAACACCTACCACTCCACAACACAACTCCTCAGGACGTTTACCGGTGCGAAGTAAATTCCAGCAAAATGCTGCCATCACGTAATCAGCCACTGCTGTCGCGTTAGCGCCCGCGGCTGAGGAGAATGCGATCCCAGCATCAAGCAACCACGGTAAATCGATATGATCTACCCCGGAAGTAACGGTCGCCACAAATCGAATCGATGAACCTCTTAAAAGGTGGCTGTCGACTTGAGTCACCGAGCGAACAATCAAGGCATCTGCCTGACTTAGCGAATCCGTGTCTATTTTATGCGCTTCTACCTGCACCAACTCGTGGCCGCAAAGCAACGTTGATAGCAATGGGATGTTTTTGTCGGCTACGATTCGCATAAGTGAGACTCGAGCTGTGTGTTAGAGTATTTGATAGGTTGACATCATAAACTTCTTACTCAGCAGAGTCTTTAGTGAGCTGTGCTGCGCGTCTTATGATTTCATTGCTTTCTGTGCAACAAAATGAGTACTCAACCAAAAAGCTTCGCAGCTCATGCAGATCCGGAACGCATACGGAGAGATCTGACAGATTAACTTTCCCAAAATCTTCATCCCTGTCGGCCACCTCACAAACAATTGTCGCCAGCTTACGGCTGAGCTCAGCAGCATCCCGATTCTCTTCTAAGAGCCTGGCAAGGCGCCCTGCTCCTCTGATCTTCATCTGGGCTACTGCGTCGAGATTCTGGTAGATCTCATCAAGAGTGCTGAATTTCCGCAACAATTGACCGGCAGTGACTGCACCTATCCCGGGAACACCTGAGATACAATCAACCGAATCTCCTGCCAACCCCAAATAATCCGGAAGTTGCTCTGCCAAAATTCCGAACTCTTCTTTGATATGCGATCGAAATCGCCTCCTATTCCCGCTGAAATCCCATAAACAGTCCCTGTCCGTAAGCAATAGTTGCGCTAGATCTTTATCTCTGGAAACAATCTGAATCATAGGAGGCGCCTCAAGTGTGTTCTCTGAACCCTCCTTGCGTATCCGGCTCGCGATTGTCCCTATTATATCGTCTGCTTCGTAAACTTGGCTTCGAAAGGACGAGAGGCCAAGTATGTCGCCGATACAATGACACCCCTTTAGCTGCATGCTCAGATTGTCGTCTGGCAGTTCACGGTTAGATTTGTAGTGGCCACATAAATCATGACGAAATCCACAAAATAAACTTTCATCATGCGCGATTGCTGCGAACACTGGTTGAGCCCGACTTAAGAACTGAAGTAAAAATTGGATAAAACCATAAAGCGCACTAAGGTCTTGGTTTTTTCGGTTACTGCAATGTACTTGAGTAGAAAAATGAGACTGAAATATGTATATGGACGCATCAATCAGAAACAACGATTTATCTTCACGCCCCACACCCATCGATCAATCGTCTGCTTTTTTCTTGATTACAAAGGTAAAGAGTGCGTCATTCTGCGTTGCTTCAACCAATTTATGCCCAAGATAAAAGCAAAACTTTGGGACATCCCTTTGGGTAGAAGGATCGGTTGCCAGAACCTTGAGCAAGCTTCCCGGAGGAAGATCTCTGACTTTGTTGTGTAGCAGCATGACAGGTTCCGGACAATACAGTCCTTTAGCATCGAGAATTGTAATTCGGTCAGCTTCCACTTGTGTGCTGGTTAGATCATTTCGTCCTTCGTCCATAAGCTTTCCGAATAGCTATCTCGCTCTGTGTAACCGTGCATTGGCCCCAACTATATCCCCTACGCTCAAATCTGCCTAAAGAATCGAGAGCAGATTACAAGTTTCGGATGCAGTATCAAACGTTATTACAACTTCACCTCGCTCCAATTGTTTGATCACGTGTCCTACCTTGTCTTGAAAGGTATATTCAAGGGGGCCGTAATCTGATCCTTCTCTCGAAACAAACTCTTCAATGATCGCTCGAAGGGCTTCATCCGATAATTGAGTATGAGGGATTTTCATCTTCAGAGAGACCGCATTTTTTAATCAGACTCAAATAGCTTTCTTAAGAAGAAGCCAACCAATCCATTTAACCGACTTCAGTCAGATTAAGACTATTAGACTTATCTCGGCGTAACGCTTCGAGCTCCGAAAAATTAAACAGCTCTAGATCCGCGAGTTGACTTGGCGAAACATTGCAGACCGCTCGAAATATCGTTTCAACCCGACCAGGAAATTCTTTCTGCCAAACTTTCAGCATATTCTTAACGGCTTGGCGCTGGAGGTTGTTCTGCGAACCGCATAAGTTGCATGGAATTATTGGGAATTCTGACAGCTGTGCAAAACGTCTTATTTCTGACTCTTTACAGTAAGCCAACGGCCTAATCACGATGTTACGTTTGTCATCGCTGAGAAGTTTGGGCGGCATCGCTTTTAGCTTCCCACCATAAAACATATTGAGAAACAGCGTTTCCACGATATCGTCACGATGATGACCAAGCGCAATTTTATTCGCACCAATTGACTCCGCGTAATTATAAAGAATTCCCCGACGTAATCGTGAGCACAGGCCACAAAAGGTTTTTCCTTCCGGGACCTTGTCCGTCACGATGGAGTATGTGTCCTGTTCAAGTATTTTGTAGGATACCCCGAGGCGCCCCAAATAATCCGGAAGCACATGCTCAGGAAATTCTGGCTGCTTCTGATCGAGGTTCACTGCGTGGAGCTCGAAACGAATCGGGGCGTGGCGCTGGAGACTCGATAAGATATCAAGCAGTGTGTAAGAGTCTTTTCCGCCTGACATACACACCATGATGAGATCACCGTCCTCGATCATGTTAAAGTCTGCAACGGCACGACCCACGTCGCGCCTCAAATTCTTGCGACTTCGATTAAGCTTAAAGTGATTCTTATCTGCCGTGCTCAAGGGCCAAGTATCCTCTATACTCGTTCCAGCACTGTGGCGATTCCCTGGCCTAATCCAATACACATGGTCGCGAGCCCTAAGGTCACGTCCTTTTCTTCCATATTATTCAAGAGCGCTGTTGTAATTCGTGTGCCCGAGCAGCCTAATGGGTGGCCGAGTGCAATCGCGCCGCCTCTGAGGTTCACTTTATCCTCTGCCTCATCTAAAAGATTCAAATCTTTCATGACGGGTAAAGATTGCGCGGCAAAGGCTTCATTAAGCTCAACGCATTCGATATCGGCAATTTCCAAACGGGCTTTTTTAAGCGCCTTTTGAGAGGCAGGTACAGGACCGTAGCCCATAATCGACGGATCCACTCCGGCATAAGCCATTGACCGCACCCTAGCGCGTATTTTGACGTTCATTGACCGAGCCTTTTCCGCTGACATCAAGATCATAGCAGAGGCGCCATCTGAGATTTGCGACGAAGTGCCTGCTGTTACCGTACCATTAACCGGATCAAAAACAGGCTTGAGTTGCGCCAAGCTCTCGAGGTTTGTATCTGGCCGAATAGTCTCATCTTGCTCAATAAGCACTTTGAAGCCATCGGAATTGTGCCCCTCGATGGCAACTATTTCATTATCAAATCCCCCAGTAGTGCGTGCCTGCTCAGCAAGCCTGTGAGAACGCACAGCGAAAGCGTCTTGCTGCTCACGGCTGATCCCGTGCATTTTCGACAGCACTTCTGCAGTCACTCCCATCATCCAAGCTGCTTTCGCAATATGCTTTGAAGCCTTTGGATTCGGGTCAATCCCATGGGTCATGCCAACGTGGCCCATGTGCTCAACACCTCCTACAATAAACTGATCGCCGTTATCTGATTGAATCGCTGAGGCAGCAGTGTGTAGTGCTGACATCGATGAACCACACAAACGATTCACAGTTTGGGCGCAGGTAGAATGAGGCAGCACTGACATCAATGCTGCGTTACGGGCGATGTTCCAACCTTGCTCGAGGGTTTGATTAACACAACCCCAGACAACGTCTTCAACTTCATTAGGATCTAGTTCCGGATTTCTCTCAAACAGCGAATTAATCAGGATAGCTGAGAGCTCTTCAGCACGAACATGCCGAAATGCGCCTCCTTTTGAACGGGCCATTGGCGTTCTTATCCCATCAACGATGACTGCATCTCTGGCGTGCAAACTCATACTCAACTCCTTGCCTTATTGATAAAAAGAACCGCCTGTTTTAGCCAGTTGTCTAAGTTGATCAGTCGGTTGATATAGCCCGCCTAACTCACTGAAACTGTCAGCAAGATCTACAAACTCGCCCACCCCTAGGCTGTCTAGGTAACGAAGAGCTCCTCCTCTAAAAGGAGGGAAGCCAATACCGAGAGCAAGCCCCATATCCGCCTCAACGGCCGTCCCGACAATCTTATCCTCCAAGCAGCGGACGGTTTCAAGGCACATGGCCACCATCATGCGATTTACAATCTCTTCATCGCCAAAAGGGCGCGGTTCTGGCTGTACTTTTGCGATATGTTTATCGACATCGGGGTTGGGTAGTTTTTTCGGCTTGCCTTTTTTGTCCGCCGTATATAGATAAAATCCCTTGCCTGCCTTCTGACCAAGGTCACCGGCTTCGAAAAGCGTTTCTATGACAGAAGGAAAGCTATGCTGCATTCGCTCAAACCCTGCTGCCATAACTCCTTGGGCATGGTACCCTGTGTCGATTCCGACCACGTCCATGAGATAAGCAGGCCCCATCGGCCAGCCGAAACGCTCCATTGCCTGGTCAATTTGCCTGAAATCGGCACCATCGTGTATCAATTGAGCAAACGCGCCGAAGTAAGGAAACAACACGCGATTCACTAAAAAGCCGGGGCAGTTGTTAACCACGATAGGGGTTTTGCCCAACTTCTTCGCATAAGCAACCGTTGTCGCTATCGTTTCCACGCTACTGGCCTTCCCGCGGATAACCTCTACAAGGGGCATGATCGGAACCGGGTTGAAAAAATGCATCCCGCAAAAATTTTCCGGGCGCTCTAAAACGTTTGACAATTCATCCACGGAGATTGTTGAGGTATTTGTCGCAATGATTGTGTCTCCACATACAAGCCGCTCCAATTCCTGCAGCACAGACTTTTTGATAGCGGGCTTCTCGACAACAGCTTCGACCACAAAATCGACCGAATCAATACCGCTGTAATCCATTGTAGGGTGGATGTTTGATAAGGCCTTGATCATGCCATCGTTGGATAGTTTGCCTCGATTAACCTTTTTGCCCAGCAGTTTGCGGGCTTCCGACATTCCGAGATCGATGCCCTCCTGCCGTATATCTTTCATCAAAATCGGAACGCCTTTGGAAGCAGACTGGTAGGCAATACCGCCCCCCATGATTCCGGCTCCCAACACGGCAGCCGAGTTAACTTCTTTCGCTACCTTTGCTGCTTTCTTAGTCAAGCCAGCAAGAACCTGATCGTTGAGGAACATCTGCACGAGATTTGCTGCTACTTCACCTACGGCCAAACGGGCAAAAGCCTTGTGCTCTACTTGCAATGCATCAGCTCTGTGCATCCCAGCTGCCTTTTGCATAGCAGCGACGGCCGCAACTGGCGCCGGATAATTGCGCCCTGCCTGCGCGATTACGAGCGCTGTAGCCGTTTCAAAAGCAACATTTCGCTCAATCGGACCTAAACTGAGCGGGGCATTTTTGGCCTTACGCGTCACACGAAAGTTTAGCTTGCCTGCTGAGCACTGTAGTACAAGATCTTCTGCAGCAGCCTCCAACTTGTCACGTTCAACGACGGCATCAAGAGCGCCCTCTTGAAAAGCCTGGCCCGCTTTGATGTGAGACCCACTGCTGATCCAGACGTTCGCATTGTCCGCCCCAATCAGCCGAGGCAAGCGAACAGTGCCACCGAAGCCAGGTATTATGCCGAGTTTAACCTCGGGGAATCCAACCACCGTTTCGGCGCATGCAACACGATAATCAGTTGCGATCGCTAACTCAAATCCGCCCCCAAGAGCGATGCCGTTGATCGCACAAACCGTCGGAAAAGGAAGATCTTCTATTGCGTTGAATACTTCGTTAGCCTCGATCAACCAGGCCTCAATGCTGTCTTCGCTGCCAGCAAAAATGCCGGCAAATTCTGTAATGTCAGCGCCCACGATAAACCCACTCTTGCCGCTGGTGAAGATAAGCCCTTTGACATCAGACTTCGCCAGCGAAACAATGGCCTGGCTCAACTCTCCAAGAGTATGTCGATTGAATTTGTTGACTGAAGACTCTTTCAGATCAAACTGCAATTTAGCTACGCCTGAAGGCAATAATTCAACGCTAAGCGCGGTGCCCTGAAACATCATAGATCTTCTCCTGATTTCTGGCTTTGGTCTTGCCGCTTCTTCGGATAAGGATTATACCTGCAAGCTTTTGCGCGTGACAGGGACAATTCAACCCCAAAGTGTCCGCTGATCAAACACTTTCATACAAAATCAAATCGCCACTCACGGGGTTAGATAGGGTATCATTATTTTTCGATGATCATTGAAATTCGACATGCTTACTGTGCCGGCGTCCTGTGCCTGAGCATTGCTCTTACTGGGATGCTCGCCGCGGCCAACAGTGGTGTCGTTTTGCTCTATCATCATGTAGCCAATGAGACTCCTCCATCGACCAGCATCTCACCCGAGGAATTCCACGCCCATCTCGACTACCTCAAAGAAAACGGCTTTGCCGTAGTCCCTCTCGACGAACTGGTTCATCGCTTACGTACCAGAGCCCCGCTGCCGGAACGCACTGTCGCAATTACTTTTGACGATGGCTATTCATCGATCTATGAAACAGCTTTCCCGCTTCTCAAGGAATACGAGATGCCGTTTACGTTGTTTTTAAGTACAGAGCCAATAAATAACCGTCAGAGAAATTACATGACCTGGGAGCAAGTAAGGGAGCTTTCTGAAGCCGGAGCGCTCATTGCCAATCATTTGGTGAGCCACCCTTACATGTTAAGTCGCGAAAGTCAGGAAACAGATGTCGATTGGCTGGAACGCCAGCGCAATGAATTGCTGGAGGCGGAAGCGACCATATTGAAGGAGACAGGCCAAAGTCATCGCTTCCTAGCTTATCCTTTCGGAGAGTTCAACGCGGAAATTCAATCAATGCTTGTGGAGGAAGGCTTTATAGGGTTCGCACAGAATTCCGGGGCCATAGGCTACAGTTCTGATTTCCAGGCCCTGCCACGCTTCCCAATGGCAGGCATCTACGCAAGACTTGATACTGCACAAGTCAAATTCAATTCACTCGCATTCGACGTTGAATTAATCGAACCCGGGTCGCCGGTAACTGATCTCGAAAGTCCAGAAGCGCTGCTTCGTTTCAATCTCAACGGGCTTAGCCCGAGTCAAATCAATTGTTATGATGATGGAGAGAAGCTAAATCTTAGCTGGGAGGACCAAGATGACGGCTTATTACGATTACGGGCTGCCAAGCGTCATTATGGTAGAAGATGGCGATACATTTGCACAGGCCTTTCAGCGGAAAGCGCCAGGTATTTTTGGTACTCAGTTCCATGGGTCAATCCCAAGTAGCTATGTCAAAGCCGATCTAATTTATTCTGTATTATCAGGTTCTGCACTTCGTCTACGTAGTTTTCCCCCCTCTCAGAGTAGGCGGCCAGACCTACCGCGAGTTCAATTGCGTTCAGTGGCTCATTACGTTTGCGCATTTGCGCTCTAAGCTCCCTCAATCCCTCATAAGAAAATTGTGTGTTAATGTTTTTAATATAGGAACTCACCGACTCGCTGATTGATTTGAATTTCCGCACTTCATGAGAGGCATCCCTTCTGCGCTGCAGAGGAACTAAACCGCAGCCTTCCTCAAAACACCACTGGCCAAAAATGTTGTTTCCCTCAAGCGCGAATCTGGATGTACCCCAGGCAGATTCATTAGCGGCTTGAGCCAAGGCCATCGCGACTGGCACCTCGTCAACTCGCTTCATCAACTCCTCTGTAATTTCCAACTCGACAAGTTTGCTGGTATCAAGCTCGTATTCATCAGCCAATTGTAGGATCCATGCCCGCTCTGTTGGGGAAAAAGGGGCCCCGCTTGCTGCCACTCTGTCATACATACGCAGCTGCTGTCGCGTTTCCAAAACTTTCGCGTTAGCGGCAAGAATATAATCTTTCAAATAAGAGAAAAACTGCTGCTTTCTCACATCAATCTCAACTACAGCAGCAAAATCCGGAAAGACCTCAACTAACTCTTGCCCGGTGCCTCGCAAGTCTTGGTCCGAATCAGAAAGACTTTCACTGCGAGATAGCTGCCATAAAACCATAATCAATGCAATGGCCAACAAACATGGATAGATTACAGAATTTGGCATTGGTTTCTCCAAGACCCTGCCACACCGTAGGCTAGTCAGAGTTCACTATTTGCTGCTATTTTGCACCCTAAAACGAAATATGGTAACCGTTTCTTCAGCAATCACCGGCAAACCAAAAGGCGTTGTAAGTATCGCCGCGATTTCCGCATTTAGACGCTTGTCATAAAACTCGAAGTTTAAACCCGCGTCTTGTCGTAAACGGATTACTTCTCACACTAGATCATAACCGCAGCCCCAAACCCTAAACGTCTCAGAATTCACAAATGAATGATCTACCAAGCAGTCTTTCCTTTGACTTAGCGCGCTACTAAAAGCGATTGCCTCCCCTGCAGTCCGGTGATTTTGGACGATCTTTCTCTCGTTCAAACCATTCTTCAGGCGAATACAGATGAAGCGCCAAAGCATGAATCGATCCAACCATTTCTTCGGCTAATAGTGCGTATACGCACTGATGTCGCCTCACTCGACTAAGCCCAACAAAGCTTTCAGAGACAACAGTAAGCTTAAAATGAGACTCACCTGATGCCCCTCCGTGAAGGTGGCTTTCGTTTTCGACTGTTTGATAACTCGGGTGAAACTCCAGATTCAACTTCCGCTCGATAGATGCTTGAATATTCATATACAACCCTTCCCGTACCAGACTGCTATCCGTACCTAACACGTAATATACTAATTATACGGTAAGCACGAACGGTCGATAACGCAAATATGACAATTTCCTGGTACCCCGGCCATATGCACAAAGCCGGGAAAGAGCTTAGAAAATTAGTGTCAAGCACCGATGCCGTCATAGAAGTGCTTGACGCTCGCATTCCTGCTGCTAGCTCGAACCCTATACTAAGAGAGATATTTAAAGACAAACCAACTCTTAGGTTGATGAACAAATGTGATCTTGCCGAGGCCGGCTCCACAGCCGCATGGCAAGCCTATTTCAGCAAATCTGAGGACACTAGGAGCCTCGCTCTAAGTCGGGATAAGCAATCCCTATCCAACTCGGTGTTAGACGCACTGCGTATACTTACTAATAACGTCCGATCAGCGAACACTCAGCGCAAACAGTGCGTAATCTTCGGTATTCCCAATGTTGGAAAATCCACTATTATGAACGCCCTCGCTGGCCGCAAGCTCGCGAAGACCGGAAATGAGCCGGCAGTTACCAAGGGCCAACAGCGCATTAAACTCAACGAAGCATGGACACTTATTGATACACCCGGCATGCTATGGCCAAAGCTTGAAGATCAAGAGGCTGCGCTCTGGCTGACAATGACCGGAAGCATCCGCCACTCCGCGTTTGACGCGGAAGAAATTGGCTGGCTGGCGGCCGAATGCCTCAGACAGGTCGCTCCTGAATCGCTTAAGACTCGATATAAGCTTGAGGCATTGCCAGTTCAAACCCAGCAGCTCGTTGCCGCAATAGCTCACGCAACAGGCAGCCTGACCAAAGGGGGGCTCATCGACGGGAATAAAGTTGCCCAAGCATTACTAAACGACTTTCGGTCAGGTAAAATGGGACCTCTGTCGTTAGAGTCTGCCCCAACCTGACCTAGATAAATTTTCACCGCCGTAAGACTGACGAAATCAAGACGCTCAAAGCGAGCTTTGAGATTACCCAGACAAAGAAATACCGAGGAACCTGCCAGATTATGAGCGAAACACTCAACGCCCCCTCTCCAGCGAGCAACACACAGTCGCCAATTGCTGAACATCCAGCCTTTATCTGCCATCGACGCAAAACCATTCCCTCGTTAAATCTCACCATAGAGGAGTATGAGCATCGGGTCACTGGCGCGATGCATTATCATCTTGACAGTGATAACCCTGAAAACGTGTTCTTGGTCGCTTTTCGAACCGTGCCGATGGACTCTACCGGCGTTGCACATATTCTCGAACACACTGCACTTTGCGGTAGTGAAAAATACCCAGTCCGGGACCCATTCTTTATGATGATCCGGCGCTCGCTCAATACGTTTATGAACGCCTTCACGAGCAGCGACTGGACTGCCTACCCTTTTGCGAGCAAAAACCGAAAAGACTTTAAAAACCTCCTGCAAGTATATCTCGATGCTACATTTTTTTCCCGCCTGCATGAGCTAGACTTTGCTCAGGAGGGCCACCGACTTGAATTCTCCGAGCCAGAAAACAGCAATAGTGAATTGCTTTTTAAAGGTGTTGTGTACAATGAAATGAAAGGGGCAATGAGTTCACCGCACATCACGCTCTGGCATATGATGACCAAACATTTATTCCCCACTACCACATATCACTATAACAGCGGCGGCGAACCGAGCGACATACCAAATTTAAATTATCAGCAGCTGCTTGAGTTTTATCAGAGTCATTACCATCCAAGTAATGCAGTGTTCATGACCTTCGGTGACATACCCGCAGCCGAGCACCATGCCGATATTGAATCGCTTGCTCTTTCTAGATTTGAACGACTCGATATAGAGATCAAAGTAAGCGATGAAAAGCGCCATGAAGCACCAATAAAAGCCGAAGAGGACTACGCGGTTGCCGAGTCAACTGATAAAAAGACACACATTGTACTTGCCTGGCTGCTTGGAAAAAGTACCGACATTGTGGAACTGTTCGAAGCTCAGCTGTTGACCAGCATACTGATGGAAAATAGTGCTTCACCACTTCTGAGTGCGCTTGAAACTACCAGTCTTGGTCAATCCCCTTCTCCGATGTGCGGACTTGAGGACTCCAATAAAGAGATGGCTTTCATAGCGGGGCTCGAAGGTTGTGGCGAAGAATCTGCAGAAGAGGTTGAGCAGCTTATTCTTTCTTGTCTTCATTCGATTTGCGGCAAAGGTATAGATCAACAGCATGTTGAAGCGGCCCTGCATCAGCTTGAGCTCAACCAGAGAGAGATTTCCGGTGATACTTACCCATTCGGTCTTCAACTGATCCTAGCTGGCCTTTCCACTGCCCTGCATCGAGGAGACCCCATTCAGCTCTTGGACGTTGAGCCTGTCCTAGAACTACTTCGAGAACGCGTTTTGGAAAGGGAATATGTTCCAGGGCTCATCAAGCGCCTGCTGTTAGACAACCCTCACCGCCTGACACTTACGCTAAAACCCAGTCTTACTCTAGCTGGAGAAAAACGGAAAGCTGAAAAAGAAAAGCTTGAAACAATAAAGGCAAGACTTAGCCCTGGCGAAAAAAAGCAAATAATCGAACAGACACTAGCACTGACAAGACGTCAGTCACAGGCAGACGACCCAGATTTGTTGCCAAAAGTCGGGCTGGAGGATGTACCCCCTAAAATTGTCGAGCCTTTGCGTATCGACAAAGTGCTGTCCCGTTCACATGCTCCATTAAGTTTTTACGAACAGGGGACCAACGGTTTAGCCTATCAGCAGGTGGTACTGCCACTACCGCAACTCAGCCCAGAGCAGCTCGATATCCTGCCCTTGTACGCTAGCTGTCTTACAGAATTCGGCGTTGCGGATAAAACTTATGCCGAGGTTCAGACCTGGCAATCACGAGTATGCGGAGGCATCAGCTGCTTCAGCAATATACGCAGCGATCGCAATGACGAGCAATCGGCAAGCGGCTTTTTGGCTTTCTCTTCAAAGAGCCTCGCTTCCAATCATCAGGAGATGTCAACGCTGCTCAGGGCAACACTGTGCGAGCCGCGTTTTGACGAAATGCAGCGGCTGGCAGACTTGATAGAGCAAATTTGCGCTCGCAAAGAAGCAAGCATCACTGGCCAGGGACACAGCCTCGCGATGAGCCTTGCGTGCAGCAGGATGAGCCCCGCAGCTCAGCTAGATCATCAGTTTAGCGGCTTGGAGGGTATTCGTCGGCTACAAACGCATAAAGAAATGCTTAGCAGTGACGTTGAACGCGGCAAGCTGCTCAAGCGAATTCAGGAGCTACATGAAACACTGCTCACAAGTCCAAAGCAATTTTTACTGATTGGTGAAACTCACCGCAAAAACGCTCTGATTGCAGATCTTGATCAACAGTGGAGCGCCAACCCCGGCGGCCAAGCCGAGACTAAGCTGACTTTGAAGCCAATCAGAGAACAGTTGGTGGAGGGCTGGAGCACCGCAACACAAGTGAGCTTCTGCGCCAAAGCTTATCCGACCGTATGCGCAAACCATCCTGATCACGCTGTTTTACAGGTTTTGGCAGGCTTCCTGAGAAATGGCTTTCTGCACACAGCAATTCGGGAGAAGGGTGGCGCCTATGGCGGCGGAGCCAATCAGGACTCAAACTCCGCCAGTTTCCGCTTTTTCTCATACCGAGACCCGCGTCTGTCAGAAACCTTTGCGGATTTCGATCGTGCCATAGGCTGGCTGCTTGAAACCAAGCACTCAAAAAACCAGATTGAAGAAGCGATACTGGGCGTAATCGCTGCAATGGATCAATCGTCTTCACCAGCTGGCGAAGCAAAGCAGGCCTTCTATCATCATCTTTTTGGACGCAGCTTACGGGACCGCGCGGCTTTTCGCGAAAGAGTGCTTGGCACAACGATGCAGGATTTACAACGGGTCGCGAGCACCTACTTCGATCCACAACTGGCTTCAGTCGGCGTAATCAGCAGTCAAAAATCACTCGAAGAGGCTAAAATAGAGGGCCTTAAAATCAACATATTATAAGTTCTTACAACGTATAAAGAGGCGTGATGAATACAATTTGTGATTTCACGTAAAGATAGTTTTGACGTTCTGGGAACTTAGGTTGCCAATCGCTGTCATAATTTAAGAAGATAAATGGCATGCAAAATGTGGGTTGCGTCTCATTTATCTCTCCCTTGATAGTAATTTATGCCCGGCAACACTTGTTGCCGGGCATTTTTTCTGCCGCGTTGAAGCAAGTATCTATAAACCATATTGCTAAAAAGATGTGTCATAAGGAATCCTGAAGACAAACCTCTAGCTGTCTCGGTGAGGATGAGAGGAATAGCTTTAGACCTTTTTCTTGGCGCAATAAAAATTAGCGGGGCATGCAGACGCAATCTTTCGCGCTGTTGACCAGTGGGGATCATTTACTCGATTAGGCCAATATTTGTGGGAGCTGTGGGCATGGTTTGATCAGCGCAGCTATCGTTTAACCAGCAAATGTTTCCTTGTCGCCTCACCACATTACAAAGCTACCCGGTGTTGGCTGCTCTTACAAAATTGGTTCTGAATACCTCAGCATCTAATGAAGTGACGACAGCGAATCAATTGGGCCGGATGGTGTTGCCACACAGTAAAGAATACAAGCACCTATGGTTAGACCCATGGTCAACGGTCCGTCACCGCTGGTCTTTCCTTCAAAACTAAATCTGTCGAGAATAGCCTTTGTGGCAACATTAAACTGGGTTCTTTTGCGATAGCGCTGGGAGCAGTTTTTATCGCAAGGAGCTTCTGTGGTGACAAAATTTACACGTCCCAATAATTTTGATTAGTCAGAGTCACTAAGGTCTTTACGAGAAGCCATGCGCACTGACGAACATTTAACAGCACAAATGAACGAGAAGAATCGCAGCTGCCTCATGGAGAATCGATCAGAAAGTTCCAAACTTGACCAATACCGTTGATCACTAATTTAGCTAACTGGTTGAGTGGGAGCTGTGCCTGGACAATTCGAAATTCATGGAAACCATCGGTGCATTCCCTTGAGGATCAAAGCGGCATCAAGCCCTTTGCTTTTTGATCAAATCATACGCTGCCTTGATGTCTTGAGCCTTTTGGGTTGCGATATCTATCATCTCCTCGGGTAAACCTTTAGCAACCAGTTTATCTGGGTGATGCTGATTCATGAGTCGACGATAAGATTTCTTCAGCTCCTGATCAGTGGCGGATTCCTGTACGCCCAATAATTCATACGCTGCGTCGAGTTTTGCCGGCTCTCCCTGGATTCCTCCAAATTGTGCGTGGCCTGAGACCATTCGCAATAGTTGCGCGAATTCCTCTGGTCGCCAGTTTAACTGCATCGCAATATGTTTGAGCGTCCTCTCTTCGTGCCTATGAAAGCTACCGTCGGCTAAGGCTGTCGAAATGAGGATTTCAAGGAACATTTGAACCAGATTTCGGCGCCGGTAAGCTTCTCGTTTAAATTGCGCTAACACTTCATCAAGCGGAAAACTTTCCTTCTTGCCTTCATTAAAAAGGTTGATCGCCAGAGTTCTTTGCTCAGATGTCAGGCGCATACGTTGCATTACCTGCTCTGCGAGCACTATTTCATCTCGAGTTACCTTACCATCCGATTTGGCTATGTAGCCCATTACGGCGAACGTGGTGGTGAAAAATATTGACTGAACCCTCTCAGTGGCACCGATCCCCAAACTGTCATCAAACGCTATGCTTTTGAGACCACCATCAAAATAATTTCCAAGTGCCGCCCCCATAACAGCGCCAAGCGGCCCGCCCATCATGAAGCCAAATGTGCCCCCAACTATTTTCCCCCACCAACTCAAGAAAAACTCCTTGTTACCGGTTTAAATACAGTTTTATCACTAACTGTAGTAGGCGGCTTTTCAAACCAACTTTTGGCGAGCTCAGCACGACACTCGCCTAGCTGCCGACCAAATTTCTCTGAGTTTTTTTGCACTTGATCCGCTGCCTGCATTAGCCAGCGCTTGCTCAGATAGGTGCCACGCTGAAAGCCCGCATTACCCTCGTGATAGGCGTAATATAATGCCCTTACATCTGAGGCGCCAATGCCACTGACTCGCCGCGCATTCGAGACATACCAAGCGACAAAGTCCACCGCATCAGAAAAATCGGACCGCGAGGCGGAAGCGTTTCCTGATCGCTGTTGATATTCCTCCCACGTTGAGTCCAGGGCTTGCGCATAGCCAAAGGCGCTCGACGGTCTAGCCCCAGGGAAAAACCACAGGAAACGTTTCCTCTCTGGACGAGCCCGAGAACGAAAACTGGACTCTTGATAAATTATAGCCATTGTTACGGCGATGGGGGTTTGCCAGCGCTTCTCCGATGCTCTAGCAGCGCGGAACCAGCCAGCACGCTCCTCAAAAATCGAACACACATCGCCAATATTTGTTGGTGGCGAACTGCTGCAGGTATTCAACAGAATTATCGAAAATAAGCCAGCGTAGCGTATCAGAGCACGCAGGCTCACACGCATGAAATAGATCTTGCCTGAAAACCCCAGACCTGAGGTCTTTTGCACGACAAGGACCTTAACGCCTTGCCAGCCCGAAAGATAAGTTCGGTGCAATCCTGCCTGACCTCGATTCGTGCATATCGGCTTATTGCCGCCCACGCTATCTTCCTCGCTAATTATTCGCAAATTAATTGCTTTCGTAAAAACCGAAACTGAATCTCCCTTTCGTTTTCTCTCGGGTCAATGAATTAGACCCTCAATTAACGCTAAAAAAGCTGCTTCATCGATGATTTTAATGCCCAGGGCTTCAGCCTTGGCACGCTTTGATCGGGCGCCCGGACCAGCTACAACTACACTGGTATTTTTTGACACACTGCCGGCGACTTTTGCACCAAATGCCTGCAGCTTGGCTTTTGCCTCATCGCGCGACATTTGCTCTAAGGAGCCGGTCAGTACAAACGTTTGACCCGCGAGAGTATCTGAAGTCGCACTGATTGTCTCTCGCTTAAGACTAAACCCATACTGTAGTAAATTGCCAATAAGCGAAAGATTGTGCTCTTTGCGAAAAAACGCTTCGATGTGCGCAGCCACAATCGGCCCAACGTCCCGAATCTGTTCATGCTCTTCAGCGCTGGCCTCAATGATGGCTTGTAAGTCTTGATAATGATGAGCCAGGGCCTGCGCTGTCGCTTCACCTACCTCACGAATTCCAAGGGCATAAAGAAAACGTGCCAGTGTCGCCTGCTTGCTTTTTTCGATCGCCGCAATCACGTTTTGTGCTGATTTTGGCCCCATCCGCTCCAGCTTTCTGATCTGAGATTCCTCCAACCGGTACAGGTCAGCGACGGTGAAAATAAGCTCTTGATCGACCATTATCTCGATCAGTTTGTCACCTAGGCCATCGATATCCAAGGCTGATCGGGACGCAAAATGCTTAATCGACTCTTTTCGCTGTGCTGGACAAATTAACCCCCCACTGCATTTATAAAGAACCTCTCCCTCTTTCAGAACAACGGAACCGCATGCGGGACAATGACTCGGCATTACAATTGTTCGGGCAATTACGTTTTTCTCTGGAGAAATAACCCGGATAATCTTTGGTATAACATCTCCCGCCCGTCTCACAATTACTGAATCGCCGACACGCAATCCTAGTCGCTTGACTTCGTCCATATTGTGCAAAGTGGTATTACTCACTGTGACCCCACCGACGAATACCGGCTCAAGCCTCGCCACGGGCGTAATCGTCCCCGTCCTGCCTACCTGAAATTCAACATCGATAACCTGAGTTGTTTTTTCTTCTGCAGGGAACTTGTATGCCATCGCCCACCTGGGTGTGCGGGCATTCTGACCCAGTTCGAGCTGAGTTTGGAGATCATTGACTTTGATCACTGCTCCATCGATCTCGTAATTCAGGACATTGCGCTTGTCTAGCAGGTCCAGGCAATACTCTACACAGCTGTCAACTCCCATTTCGACACTTCGATCAGGATTGACCGGTAATCCCCAAGCTTCGAGTAAACCGAAGACGTCACTCAACCGACCAGGCATTTCTAACCCATCGACTAGGCCGATGCTGTAGCAATACATTTGCAAGGGAATTTTAGCTGCTTTACGAGGGTCTAATTGTCTGACAGTACCTGCAGCAGTGTTGCGCGGATTGACAAATATCTTACCGCCCCCACGCTTTGCTTGACTGTTTAATTTCTCGAAGCCCGCTTTCCCAAGATACACTTCACCCCTAACCTCAAGCCGCCCCGTCAATCCCTGAGTGTCCAAACGCAGCGGAATAGTGTGGATTGTGCGTATGTTATGAGTGATATCCTCGCCGATAAGACCGTCCCCACGAGTCGCCGCACGTTTAAGAACTCCATCTAGATAGAGCAGGCTCACCGCAACGCCGTCGACTTTGGGCTCGCAGCTGTATTCGAGACTCGCTTCTGAACCTAGGCGCTTTTTCATTCTGGATTCAAAGTCTTTCAAATCCTGCTCATCGAAAACCTTGTCCAGTGAGAGCATAGCTTGCTCATGTGTGACCTGAACAAACTGAGCGAGAGGCTCAGACCCAACCCGCCGTGTCGGAGATTCAGGCGTCACCAGGTCATACACCTGCTCGAGCTCATTCAAGCGGTCGAACAAAGCATCGTAGTCAGCATCAGGGATTTCAGGGCTATCAAGTGTGTAATATTGGCGATTGTGGTGATTAATCTCACGCCGCAACGCGGCCACTTCCTGCAGAATATTGTCAGGAGCAGTCATATTGGATTTGTCTGAAGGAGGACGCTGTTAGGCGTTATTGCCAGCCGCCCGCAATTGTCGGAGTTCAAAATCTCTAATTCTCTGGCGGTAGTGCTCAATCGTCTGAGCGGTCATAACATTTCTATGATCGTCTTTCAACTCACCGTCGAGTGAATCCTTCAGGCGAATTGCAGCGTCCAGCATTTGCTCGAATGCTTCCAGATTCTTAATTGGGGAAGGCAAGGCTAAAAACAGGCTGACTCCGATCGTTCTAAGATCCGCCATGGCGTTCGGGTCAAAAGCTCCCGGATTAAGAATATTAGCAACACTGAAGATCACTGGACCATTATTTGTACCGCGAAAACGTTTATGAAAGATATTCATGTCTCCAAACTTCAAACCGCTGGTGATTAAGGCCTCAAGCAAGTCATCCCCATGAAGCTCGGAGCCCTCTCGGGCCATTACGTTACAAACAAGCACCTCGGCTGGCTGCGCCACCGAAGCCTGCTGCCGGACCGCTGACGAGCTACTGCTTTCGGTTTCCTGCTGCACTTCAACCAAATAGCTGTCTGTATGGCTCAATTTCTCATCAGCAACTCCAGTACCCTCTACAACGACTGTATCGGCACTGGTCTCGTCATTGGGACCTGTCTCATATGACGCAGCAAGCGCAGTTCCCGATGTATCGGCATTGCTCTCTTTATTTTGGCTCGCAGCAGTTGCTGCGTCAGGAGGGGCAGTCTCCTGTTTTACGACAGCATCGTCGCCCTCCGATAAAACATACATGCCTTCGTGTCGCCCCTCCGACAAAGGGAGATCTGCCTCGGCCTCCAAGCTCGTCCGCTTTCGCCATGAGTCAAATAAAGCGGTTGCCTTCGAAACCAGCGTTTTCGGGCGAACATTCCTCCCCGTAGAATGCTCATCGCCTTCATCAAAAAGACCAACTTGGGCATTTGCGGCTGGATTGCCACCGATACGATCTCCGGCCGTCATGGAAAATTGATTGAGCCCATCGTCATCCTCACGCTCCGGGCCTAGCTCGTCATAATCTTCCTCAAATTCTCGGCCTTCGCTCGATACACCCGATGGACTCGAACGAGTTTCTTCCCCCGCCGGTGCACTCGGATCAGCTGTGACGAACACAGATTCAGACGTCTCGTCGTCTACATAGTCGTCCAAATAATCAAGCAGCACCTCATCTGGGTGCTGACCGTCTTCGTCAACACCGCCGCTCGGCAACAATTCACTGTCACTCACGCCATTATTGGCGCTGATATCTTGCCTCCTCGACTCCACGCCAGCTTGCTGAGCGAGAGAAGGTGATTCGCTAGTCAAAGACTCTTCCAGATGAATTTCGGAGTCATCCGGTGCTAGCTGGGTCCCTTCGCAGGGCTTTTTATTTGTCTCAAGCGGTTCCTCAAACTCGTCGAGGGTCCGGTCGCTACAGACAGACTGGCCAATCTCAGTAATTGAAGTGCCTGATAGATCATGGAAATGTTGAGTGGCAGCCACGTCGGCTTTTTTGCGCTGGTCTTCTGCAGCCCGTCCAAGGCTGCCCCCAACGGTCTTTGACTTGAGGGCATTCAGGTTACTCGCTTGGTCATCCATGCTCACAAACTCTTCCGGGTCATTTGACTGACCAATAGCAACCGAATCCATTAGAATTGGAACGGCCTCGCCATTATCCTCCAAGTCGAGCGCTTCTGCCCGTTGACGCGCAGTCTCAAGCTTATTCGAGTCACCTTCGCTTTCAGCCTTATCTCGCTGCACGACACGCGCACCGCCTCCGGGTAACTCAGCCAACTCAGGCCCGTCTAAGTTGACATGCAAAGGAACCTTCTTATCAATTGCTACACGCAATTGCCCGCGGCGCGCTTTAAGCGCCACTATCAGTCCACGCAAGATTGCGCCTACAATAGCGAGGCCAAGAAGAAGAATGATAAGTTCGCGTAGACTCATGAGGTAACGAGCGTGCCGGTCAGGTACTTGCCGGTTAAAATTACTATTACTATCTGACGGTTAAGAACATTTCTTTAGCATAACTCATTCCATATCAAGCGGAATCACATGGCCGCAAGCTCTGCCGCCTCATCAATATCCACTGCAACAATGCGTGAAACGCCCGCTTCATGCATGGTGACACCCAGTAACTGATTAGCGACTTCCATTGTGATTTTGTTATGCGTGATGAAAATGAACTGCACGTTAGCCGACATTTCTGCCACTAGATTCGCATAACGACCAACGTTTGCGTCATCTAACGGCGCATCCACTTCATCCAACATACAGAAGGGCGAGGGATTGAGGTGAAAAATTGAGAAAACCAATGCAATCGCGGTCATTGCTTTCTCACCTCCTGAAAGTAGATGAATAGTGCTATTTCGCTTACCCGGTGGTCGCGCCATGATCGTAACACCGGTGTCTAATAGGTCTTCCCCCGTCATGTCCAGATATGCGTGTCCACCACCGAAAATCCTTGGAAATAGGCTTTGCAAGCCTCCGTTGATTTTGTCGAATGTCTCCTTGAATCGGGTTCGAGTCTCTTTATCGATCTTTCGAATGGCGTTTTGGAGGGTGACCAAAGCCCGTTCCAAATCTTCGTTCTGCTTATCTAGATACACCTTACGCTCAGACTGCGTTTGGTATTCCTCGATAGCGGCAAGATTGATTGGGCCCAAGCGCTGTATACGATTACCCAACTTCTCCAGGGCCTGCTCACATTCCAACTCGCTGAGCCCCTCCGGTAATTGCTGGATCACTGCATCTAACTCAAAATTCGCCATCGTCAGTTGCTCTATCAAGGCGTCTCTCTTGACTGTGGCGCCTTCGGACTTCAACCGATTCTGCATCAACGCTTCGCGCAAAGAGTTCTGTTTCGCCTGTTTATCGTTGCGCTCCTGTTCCAGTTTACGCATTGCATGCTCATTCTCGTCCACCCTGGCCTTAGCCTCAGCCAATTCTTTTTCAACTCCAAGTCGCTGCTCCAGCAGCATTTCAAGATCCGCGCGTATGCCTTCCAGCGGCTCATGGGATTCCTCAATTTGGCTAGTGAGGCTTTCAATACGCTCTTTGGAGCGATGCACTTGACTAGCCATGCGATCCATTGTCTCTCGGGTTGATTTTAACTGAGCGGCAACCGACTGATGTCTTAGAGCTAAATCATGAACCTTATCCTTGTGTTTCTGAGACTTCTCCCTAGCGATGGTCAAGGTGGATCGCACTTCTTCACGCTTCGACTCCAACTGTTCGCGACCGCCCTCATCCCGCGCCATCCTGTCAAGAGCCTCCTGCAGTCTGGCACGTGCCTCACCAATTTGGGACTCTTCAAGCCCAATCAGTCTGCCTAACTCCTGCAACTCCTTAACGACCTGCTGCTTGCGCACCGAAATCTCTTCGGCCTTCGCGCGGTGCGCACTCAATCGAGATTTCACGTCACCGATAAATCGGGTTTTTTCCGCCACGTCGGCTTGGCAGGATTCGCGCTTTAACTCAGCGGCCTTCAATGACTCGCGCAGAGCCGTGCGATCTTGTTCAAGTATCTCAATATCTGCTCCTAGCCGCTTGAGTTGCAGGAATAATTCACCGATCAGCCCTCGCCTCTCGACTATTGAATCCTGAGCACTGATGTTCTTTACCTGGATCCAATTAGAACCAAGCCAAACCCCGTCGCGCGTAACGATTGACTCTGAAGAGCTCAGCTTCTTCTGGTGAGCCAGAGCTTCTGCGAGGCTTTCTGCTGCATAGATCCCATGCAGCAAGTTTCCCAATTGCCAATCGCAACCTATTTTTGTGCCGATAAATGGCAAATTCAGATTATTAGAGAAATCCTCGGGCACAGCCATGACGTCAAAGAATGACACTTTACCCAGAGGCAAATCACTTAGTGCTTGAGCGACGTTATCTAAGCCGTCTGTGCAAATGGCTTGAAGGGATTCTCCAAGTACTGACTCGACCGCCAACTCCCAGCCACTATCAATACGCAGACCCTCTGCCAAGCGCAACTGATTGTCAAACCCCTTCGCCCTGAGCCACTCATTTAGCTTCAGATTATCTTGACCGAGTGCAGCCTGTTGAAGAGCTTCGAGCGAAGCCAACTTTCCCTGAGCAGTTTGCAGCTCACTGCGAAGTTGATCGAGCTTTGACTGGTTGTCTGCAATAGACTGCCTACATGTCATCACTTGGTTACTGGTAGATAGCTCGCTGCTGAGTTCACTCAGTTCGCGCTCGAGCGCTCGCAACTGCTGCTCGTCTTCACTCGCGGCGTTAATGCTGGGCGAATCGGACAGTCGATTCTGTTCCTCAATCAAGCGTTTTCGACGACCCAAAGCACGATCAATTGATTGCTCTAGTTGCTGAATCCGCGACTGCTCAACTTCTGCTGTTTGCCGCGGCTCTTCCGCTCTTTGGTTGAACTCATCCCAGGCTTGCTGCCATTCCTGCGAGGCTGTCTCCGCGGCAGCCAGTTCAGTAGCTGCCTGTTGCTCCTCACTGCGCGTAGTTTTGAGTTCCGGCTCAATATCTTTGAGCTCAGCATCAAGTTGGGTAACCTTTCTTAGATCTGCATCCAGCTCTTCTCGAGTCTGTTCCCAACCACCTTCAGTCTCCATTAAATCCAGCTTAAGCTGCTCTACTCTATCTATACGATATTCAATCGACTGTTCGATACGAGCAATGTCATTACCAAGGCTGTAGAAACGCGCTTGGACCTCCCCTAATGTATCTGTCAGTTCAGTGTTATCCGCCAAATGCTGTTCAACACTCGCATCGAGCGATCGCCGATCCGCAATAGTCGCTTCGATCTGAATTTCCAGTTGACTTATTTCTACCTGGTTTTGCTTCAGCTCAGCATCCAGGCTTCGCCAGCGCAGCGCATTGAGGTTTGCGTTCGTCTGACGTTCCTCCGCCTTTAGCTCGCCATACTTTTCTGCAGCGACCGATTGTCGTTTGAGATGTTGCATTTGGCGCCCAAGTTCATCTCGAATATCTTCTAGCCGCTCAAGATTTTCTTTCGTTCGCTTAATTCGACTTTCAGTCTCTTTCCGGCGTTCCTTGTACTTTGAAATTCCTGCAGCCTCTTCGATATAAATCCGAAGCTCTTCAGGTTTCGATTCAATTAATCGTGACACCATTCCCTGCTCAATAATCGAATAGCTGCGTGCCCCCAAGCCCGTACCAAGAAAAATATCAGTAATGTCTTTGCGCCGGCATTTAGTTCCGTTCAAGGAATAGGTTGATTGTGCCTCACGATCAACCTTCCGCCTGATCGAGACTTCGGTGAAGTTTGCGTATTCACCTGTCAACTTGTGATCGTGATTATCAAACACCAACTCCACGCTCGCTTGACCAACCGGCTTGCGTGCACTCGAGCCATTGAAGATCACATCGGTCATTTGCTCTCCGCGAAGATTTTTGGCGGAGCTCTCGCCCATTACCCAACGAACCGCATCAATCACATTTGATTTGCCACATCCATTAGGGCCGACCACTGAACACATGTTGGAGGGGAAATTGATCGAGGTGGGGTCTACGAAAGACTTGAAACCCGCTAACTTAATACACTTTAGGCGCATTAATTTACGACCCGAACGATCCATGAAATAACTGAAGACTGACTGT
>DORE01000197.1:0-4443 GCA_003514305.1 Gammaproteobacteria bacterium
TAATCTGAAAGCCGGCCGGCCCGACGATAATGAACTGCCCAACACTCCTCACTGGGCGCCCGTGATAACTAATTTCAGCGGTGTCAACGAAGTAGCGCCAGAATGGGTAGCAGCCAACCTTGACAGAGTGCATATTCTGGACGTAAGAGCGCAAAGAGAGACCGAAGAAGAAAAGTCTTGTATCGCGGGCGCCCAGTTCATTCCCATCGAAGACTTACGGAATCGCGTCAATGAAGTCCCTGATGACACGCCGATCATGACTGTCTGTCGCAGCGGCAAGCGTTCTGTGTTGGCGATCAGCATACTGCAAGCAGCGGGGAGGGACAAAGTGGCCAACATCAATGGCGGCATGTTACGCTGGATAGACGAGCGCTTACCTACCGTCAACAAAACTTGACTGCCATCGAATGAAAATACTCTTTCGCACAATCACAATAATGGTCTGCCTGGCTGTGATTCCGGTTAGTGCTGTTGCGACCGCCGCGATAAAGCAGCGATTTGCAGATGGGCCTAACCGAGTATTTTCAGGCGGTGCACTGGTTGGCGGTGAACTGCACCTGGGTGCCGAACCGGATTGGCAATTCGTAAACGAGATTCCAACCATCGAAATGCAGTTGGAGAAACCGGCCACTTCCCGCCGGATTTGGACTGTGGAGCACGACGGGAAGCTCTATGTCTGGTCTGGTTACATGCGTTCAACCGTCGGCAAGCTCTGGAAGAGATGGCCACTTCATGCCGCGCGAAACGGCAACGCGATCTTCCGAATTGAAGGCGTTCGCTATCCGCGAAAGTTGGAGCGGATTCAGAACGGAGATAAACTCAATGGCATCGTAGCTGCGATTACCGCAAAGTATCCCTCGCGCTCCTCCCCTTTGACCCGATCAGTTGTCGAGCGGGGCGATGTTTGGGTTTTCGAGGCTAAAGCCCGGTGAGTAGCCGTCTTGGGAGACATAACAGCGAGGCGAGAAGTCATGAAATTATTCTACAAAATTTGCGCTACCGCAGTATTGCTGACTGTTCTTGCCGTTACATTTACACCCGGGGTAGATGACTTCGTTGAACAAACCTTCCAGCGATATCTCGGAAGGGCAGCTGGCTGAGCCGAGAACAGACTATTCGACTCGGTATCCTGATGCGGATATAAAAGTGCGCTGTGCATCTTCACGTAAGAAGTTTAAAAATTCAGAGCAGGCGTGACAGTCGATCGCCCGATTAAGCAAAACTGCGTCTTGCCTAATCGGCTGGTAAAGATGCTCAGGAACCACCCAAGTCGCACCGCCGCGAGTTTCATTCAAGCTCATCACTTGAGATCTCGCCACAAATCCAAGTTGTGCATTCCCCGATTTCACGAATTGAAAGGCTTGGGCAATATTTTCACCACGAACGATTTTTCCCGACAGAGTTTTCGATAAATTCAGTTTATCAAGAACCCCAACTGCCGCGGCTCCGTAAGGCGCGAGTCTGGGATTCGCGACAGCGATCTTATTCACACCCGAGTTCAGAAGCGCGCTCGAATCAACCACCTTGCGCTCTCTATCAACACTCCAAAGCACCAGTTCACCGCTGGCATAGGTAAATCTTGAGGTGGGGTCAGCCAAACCTAACTCCACCAGCCTTGCTGGTTTATCTTGATCAGCCGAAAGGAAAATCTGAAAGGGCGCACCGCTTCTGATCTGAGCGAACAATCTGCCCGAGGAACCGTAAGCTACCTGAATTTCATGTCCAGTTTGCGATTCGAAACGATTGGATAGTTCCGACATCGGTCCAGAAAAGTTAGATGCGACGGCAATAAGCAGCTCCTCAGAGAACACGACATCTGAGAGAACGCATGCGGCCATGAACAGGCCGATTCTACTGCCGCGAAACGTGAGACTAAAGATTATTTTTGTCATCCCATGTATATTGAGATACACGGCATCCCTTAGCAAGGCCTTGCTGTCGCGACCTTTGATTTTGTTATAATCAGTCAAAACCTGCATGACAACGAAAAGCTTGCAAATTCATCAGCACCAATTATTTAAGTCTCTGATCCAGCTCGAATAACCTCAATCTATGAAAAACCTAATGACTCTGTCTCGACTTTTTCTCCCACTTTGCGTGAGCCTTGCTACCTGCCTGGCCTTGGCCCAGGAGAATCCACCCAATTTTATTATCATTATGGCGGATGACCTAGGCTACGGTGATTTGGGCGTCTATGGCTCCACACTTATCAAGACTTCAAACCTTGATCGCCTGGCGCTCAACGGAGTGCGACTGGAAAGCTTCTATTCCAGTGCCAATGTCTGTACCGCCGCTCGTGGCGGTTTGCTCACCGGGCGCTATCCAATCAGACTCGATTTAGTTTCAGATGTAGCGCGCCCAACCAATGAAATCCACCTCGCATTTGAGGAAATCACAATTGCTGAAGCCCTGAAGCCTCATGGCTATCGCAGCGCCCTGTTCGGCAAATGGCATCTAGGCAGTCGTTTGGAATGGTCGCCCATGGCCCAAGGGTTCGATGAGTTCTTTGGCGTACTACACAGCAATGACATGACTCCACTGGAGCTTTATCGAGACAAAGAAATTATCGAAAACCCAGTCGATCAGACGACATTGACTGAACGCTACACACAAGAGGCAGTTCGATTCATAGCAGAAAACAGGGACAATCCGTTTTTCCTCTATCTTCCTCACTCCTTTCCCCATGTTCCCCTTTTCGTCTCTCCCCGCTTTGATGGTCGCTCAGACGCAGGGCTGTATGGAGATGTAGTAGAAACCATCGACTGGAGCACAGGGCAGATCCTCTCCGCACTCGACGAATACGGTTTGAGCGAGGATACACTGGTTATTTTTACCTCTGACAATGGGCCCTGGTTTGAGGGAAGCCCCGGCATCTTCCGCAACCGAAAAGGCTCCTCCTGGGAAGGAGGGCAGCGCGTCCCATTCCTGGCGCAGTGGCCTGGCAAGATTCCAGCCGGCACCGTAAGTAGCCAGCCTGCCATGAATATCGACCTCTATCCAACCCTTGTCTCACTGGCGGGCGGTATACTTCCGGACGATCGACCAATTGACGGAAAGAATATCTTTCCATTGCTCGCGGGGAACAATAAATCACCCCATGAGGCGCTGTTTCTTTTCAATCGTGACAGGATTGTCGGAGTGCGAAGCGGGCAATGGAAGCTGGTCGTCGAAACCCGCTACCGCGCAACACTTAACAGTTTTGAGCATTCATCCTACTATGGCCCGGATGGCTTATTATTTGACCTGAAAAATGATCCCGGTGAAACCTACAGCTTCACGCGCGAATATCCCGAAGTCGTTCAGAAATTGAGAAAAAACCTTAAGGACGCTCGAGAGGAGCTTCAGCCTACAATTTTGCCACAAATGTGGAACCGCCTGTAATAGCGTCCCTGGTGCTGCTAGTTATCCGGACGAGCGAAGTATCGTTTCATCCCGGAATGCAAATGCAACAAGCGCTGCCGTGAGCAGCGCGATGGCGGAGAGAGTGAACCACATGCCAGCGAAATTGGTGACTACACCCGCTTCTCCAAAGACATTGCCCAAGATTCCCAGTACCGGGCCAGCAATCATCGGTCCGACTCCAAGAATTATGATACCGAACACCGTCTGCGCAGAATTGCGGATATCATCATCGGCGACCCGATCAACATACATGAAGGCCGAAGCAAAAAAACAAGCATAGCACAAGCCATGCAAAATCTGGCTGAACACGCCTACCATCAACGACGCCGTCCAGACGAATTGGCCTGCTGCGTCAACAGACGGCCCGGAAGAATCCTGCAGACTGATCATCCCCCATATAGCGTAGCGGGCAAAGTAGGCCAGAGCTCCCAGAGTGATAGTCCACTTGAAACCGAGTCGCATCAATAAAGTGCCTAACAAGGCCAGAGAAGCGATCTCTGCAAATTGACCTACTGTCATGGCTGGCGCGATGTAGGTGACCAGCATCCCCAATTGATTTTCAAAAAACGGTCCAGCCTGCATAAAGTAGATCTGGTGGATCACTGCTACGGGCAAACTAGCAGCCACCAGCACTGCGAACGACTTGCGGGTAAGCAAACTGAAAGCCTTTTTGAAGGCCAGTTTGTCCACCCCGTCCTTCTTCGGCGGTGTGTTCGGTAAGAGAAGACAAAATCCAGCGTATAAAAAAGCAACTACGCCCGAAATCTTGAGGGTATCTGCCAATCTCGGGGTGGCATCAGGCACCTCATTCCCTACAAAGAATGGAGGCAGCATTTGAAGCTGCAGATTGCTCTGAAGCCAGATCATCGGAAACAGCCAGCTTGCAGCAATCCAGCCAATAGTTCCCCAAACTCGAACTCGAGGAAAGTCGCGCTCTGAATTATCGAGATGAACGAAGGCCATCGAATTGGTCAGAGAAAGGGTGGGCATGTACAATAAGCTGTAAAGCGTCGCCAAAACCAACCACGCTGAAAACGTATC
>DORE01000197.1:4572-22691 GCA_003514305.1 Gammaproteobacteria bacterium
AGCCAGATCATCGGAAACAGCCAGCTTGCAGCAATCCAGCCAATAGTTCCCCAAACTCGAACTCGAGGAAAGTCGCGCTCCGAATTATCGAGATGAAAAAAGGCCATCGAATTGGTCAGGGAAAGGGTGGGCATGTACGATATGCTGTAAAGCGTCGCCAGAACCAACCACGCTGAAAACGTATCTTGGTAAGATAGGCTTATCTTGACGATTCCGCCCAGCACTAGGAGTACAGCCAGAAACTTTTCCGTCGCGAAATAACGATCAGCGAACTGCCCCGCGATGAAAGGTGCACTCACCGCGCCAATCGAACCAGCTACCCCAATAATTAAGCCGACCTGCCCGGAAGTAAAACCCATACCTCCATCTGCCAAGGGTGACTGCAAGTATGTGGCAAGCACCGGCAGCCAGACACCCCAAACAGCGTATTGAAGGAACATCATAAGATTAAGGCGGCTTTTCACTGTATCCACAGCGCGAGGTCTCCAAATAATTGTTTTTTACCGGTCGAATACCTAGCTCAGGCCGGACGAACTGAAAGTAGTCGAACAATAGGTCGATTGCAAACCGGAAGTGTTTATACTGACATAGACCAAATCAATGACGTTACCTGAGATTCATAACCTTATGAAGACGATAAAAGGACCCGCGATTTTTCTCGCCCAGTTTGTTGAAGATAAAGCACCTTTCAATTGCCTACAAGAAATAGCCAGCTGGGCTTCGGAGCTTGGTTTCAAAGGTATTCAAATTCCGAGCTGGGAATCCAGGCTGTTCGATCTTCAGACTGCTGCGGAAAGCATCGGATATTGTGAAGATCTCAATGGTATGCTGGCAGCGCACGACATTAAAATCACAGAATTGTCGACGCACCTACAAGGCCAGCTGGTGGCAGTGCATCCAGCATACGATCAGATGTTTGATGGATTCGCCGCCCCGGAGGTTCGGGGGAATCCCGCGGCGAGACAAACCTGGGCCGTTAGTCAGCTGATGCTGGCGGCAAAGGCATCGAAAAATCTGGGGCTAACCGCTCATGCTAGCTTTTCAGGGGCCCTTGCTTGGCCATATCTTTATCCTTGGCCTCAGCGGCCTGCAGGTTTGGTGGAGGCTGCTTTTGACGAACTGGCCAAACGATGGCTTCCCATCCTAAATGCGTTCGATGAAGCAGAGATAGATATAGGCTTTGAAATTCATCCAGGAGAAGATCTGCATGATGGCGTCACGTTTGAAATGTTTCTCGAGCGTGTGAATAACCATCCGCGCTGCAATATCCTTTTCGATCCGAGCCACCTGATCCTGCAACAACTCGACTATCTTGGGTTTATGGATACCTACAAAGAGCGTATCAAGCTCGTTCATATTAAGGACGCAGAGTTTAATCCGACGGCCAAGCAGGGAACATATGGCGGCTATCAATCTTGGATTGATCGCGCCGGCAGATTCCGCTCGATCGGCGATGGACAGGTAGACTTTAACGGAATTTTCTCCAAGCTGGCCGCGAACGACTTTGACGGCTGGGCTGTACTTGAGTGGGAGTGCTGTCTTAAACATCCCAGAGATGGCGCCCGTGAAGGAGCGATCTTTATACAGGATCACATCATTCGCGTCACAGACAAAGCATTCGATGACTTTGCCGAAGCCGGCACTGACGACCAAATCAATCGAAATATCTTGGGACTCTCATGAAAATTAAACTCGGTATGGTGGGCGGTGGAACCGGTGCCTTCATCGGCGAAGTGCACCGCATTGCGGCACGACTAGACAACAGATACGAGCTAGTCGCAGGCGCATTTAACAGTGATGCGGGTCGAGCAAAGCAATCTGCCGAAGCGCTGGGAATTGAGGTAGATCGAGCTTATGCTGATTTCTCAGAAATGGCCAAGGCAGAGTGCGCACGGGAAGACGGCATCGATGTGGTTGCCATCGTGACCCCCAATCATCTGCATCACGCTCCGGCAAAGTGCTTCCTTGAGGCGGGCATTCATGTGATTTGTGACAAGCCGCTTACCTCGTCATTAGATGATGCCCTAGATCTAAAACGCCTGGTTGATGAAACCGGACTGCTGTTTGCAGTGACCTATAATTATTCTGGCTATCCTATGGTGAGACAAGCAAGAGAAATGATCCGGGACGGCGATTTGGGCACTCTTCGCGTAGTTCAAGTCGAGTATGCTCAGGAATGGCTGAGCACTGATTTAGAATTTACTGGACAAAAACAAGCGGCTTGGAGAATGGACCCTGTCCGGGCAGGGTCCGGCGGATCACTCGGAGATATCGGAACACACGCCTTCCATCTCACCGAATTCATCACCGGTTTGGAAGTTAAAAGTTTGCTAGCAGATCTCAGCGCCTTTGTTTCAGGTAGGTTACTGGACGACAACGCGCAAATCATGCTGCGCTTTGCTAATGGCGCTAAGGGGTCTCTGTGGGCGAGTCAGGTCGCAGTAGGACACGAGAATGGACTACGTATTCGCATCTACGGCGATCAAGCAAGCCTTGAGTGGTTTCAGGAGCAACCCAATCAGCTTAAATTTTGCCGCCTCGGAGCAAATGCGCAGTATCTGACCCGCGGCGGCGTTACTGCCGGTACTGCCGCTAATTCGGCTTCACGCATACCCGGTGGGCATCCTGAAGGATTCCTCGAGGCTTTCGCCAACCTATATCGAGATTTTGCTGACCGAATCGAGTCCTTTATGGAGGAGAACCCCATTAACGACGTGGACCTATCAGTTCCCTCGGTTGCAGAAGGGGTCAAGGGAGTGCGGTTCGTTGAGAAAGCCGTTGCGTCTTCGGAAAACGGTGGCGTCTGGTTGAATATGGACTCCTGAGCCTCTCTTAAGAGGGCTTTTGAGCAGCACAGAATTACGATAACCTGCAGGTCTCGGAACGGAGCTTCTCAATGTCCCATTTTAAGCATAAGCACGGTCGTCGGCACTTCGTAAAGCGATGGCTTTGTATCAATTGCCAACAGTCTTTACGCCGCGCGCAAACTAATTCAAATCTGGCCGCGCATCAAGAGGAGACGAAATGACAACGAGACGAGAATTTGTGAAAGGGCTCATAATCTCGGTCGGTGGCGCATCGGCACTGAGCGCATGTGGTGATGCCGCGACTATTATAGCGACAGCCACCGAAGAGGGGGGGCAGTTTTATTCATCCGATGAAATGGCACTTGTAAGTCGCATCAGCGATCTGATCATTCCACGCACCGAAACCCCCGGTGCGCTGGACGCAAACGTGCCCGGTTACCTTGATGCCCTGATGAGTGACTGGGCAAGTGCTGAGACCCAAAATTATCACCGCGAGGCGCTTAAGCTTATTTCGGGACAATTGGATGCTAGGAGCGGAGAATTTCTGACCGCCAGTGAACCTGAGGCTATTGCGGCTCTGAGTGAATTGGACAGAGAAGCCTTTGAGGGCGGCAACAATTTAGATGGATATCGTTCTTTTAAAGGCTACATTACTCAATCTTATTTCGCGACTGAACTAGGCGCAACCGAAGAGTTAAAGTGGGTTGCTGTGCCTGGCGTTTGGGATCCCAGCGTCAAGATTGCGACAGGCAACTAGGGAGGATCGACATGGCAGAAGCAGAGTTTGATGCAATCGTAGTAGGCTCAGGTATGAGCGGCGGAATGTCAGCCAAAGAATTGTGTGAACGTGGTTTGAAGGTGCTAGTGTTGGAGCGCGGTCCTGAAATAGTGCCGGAGAGGGATTACACGGATCTACTGGCGCCATGGGAAAGCGACCATCTGGACAACGTTTCACAGGATGAGATCAATGAACGCTACTACAAACAGTATGGTGGCGTTGCCTACGCGATCAAGGAATCAACTAAACATTTCTGGGTTAGAGATGATGAGCACCCATATGAAGAAGCCGAAGGCACGAGCTATGATTGGTTAAGAGGCTATCATACGGCAGGCCGCTCCATTATGTGGAGCCGGCAGACATATCGCTTGGGACCTCAGGATTTCACAGCAAATCTTGAGGAAGGCGTTGGCGTGGACTGGCCGGTTCGCTATGAAGATATTGTACCTTGGTACGAAAAGGTAGAGACCTTCGTTGGCGTCTCTGGCAGTGAGGAAGGCCTTGATCAACTTCCGGATAGCGTGTTTCAGCCAGCCTTTGAGTTGACCGATGCAGAAAAATCCTTCAAGCAGAAAATAGAGAAAACATTTGACGGCAGGAGCGTGATTCCGGCGCGAATTGCGCATCTGACAGACGCCACAAAAGAGCAGCTCTCTCTAGGTCGGAGCAATTGTCAGGCTCGCAACCGCTGCCATCATGGATGCACTTTTAAGGCGTATTTTTCGTCACTAAATGCAACCTTGCCGGCTGCAAAGCGCTCCGGCAACCTGACAATGGTTCACAACGCCATAGTACGGGGATTGGAATATGACACTTCAACAAAACGGGTCAGCGGCGTTCGGGTAGTCGACGCAGAAACCATGGAAGCACGAACCTACACTTCGCGGGTTGTTTTCCTCAACGCATCGGCGATCGCCTCGGCAATGATCCTTCTGCAATCAAAGTCGGAAAGCTTTCCTAAAGGGCTGGCAAATCGCTCCGATCAGGTCGGACGGAATCTGATGGACCATGTCAGCAGCGCCGGGGTTGCGGGAATCATGACGGGATTCGAAGATCAGACCGTTTTTGGCAGAAGGCCCAGCGGCGGCATATATATCCCACGATACGCCAACATTACCGAAAAAAACAAACCATTTAAACGCGGCTTCGGCTTCCAAGGAGGAGCGCGTCCACTCGGCAATTCAAGCGGCCAAATTGCTGGCATCGGCAAGGACTTTAAGGAAGCCCATAAGCGCCCAGGACCCTGGCGGTTTAATGTATTAGCCTTTGGAGAGCAGTTGCCAAATCCAGAAAATCGCGTGACACTGCACGCGTCTCGCAAAGATCGATGGGGCAATCCGGTTCCTGTTTTCAACGTTTCATATGGTGAGAACGAACGCATCATGCAGCGAGAAGCAGTCAAGGACGCGCAAGCCATGATGGAGGCAGCCGGATGTATTAACATCACGACAAGTAGTGCCAACCTCTCTAAACCCGGCAACAGAATCCATGAGATGGGAACCGCTCGCATGGGTAGAGATCCAGCAACCTCGGTTCTGAATGGCTGGGCCCAGGCTCACGACGTACCAAACCTATTCGTCACGGACGGAGCATTCATGACATCGTCTGCCTGCCAAAATCCATCTTTAACCTACATGGCATTCAGCGCAAGAGCAGCGAACTATGCCGCAGATCTCATTTCTGAGGGAATTTTTTAAAAATCTCGAATGGAGCTTAAGACGCGCCGCGTGGCAACTCTAATTATTAGGAAGCTTACGGGTCAAGAGGCTTTAGCTCTAGTTTTTTGATCTCAAGAGGGTGGCTTTCCGCCTGCACAGAGATGTACCCACTGTCGACTAATACTGAAGCACCGTTCTGGATCAGCCGCTGTGAAATTGGGTCACTCGGATCCAACTGCACTTGAGAGTATTTGAAGACATCGTCTCCATTTACGCGGTGTCGGATGAATTCACTGCCCCTTATCTCTAATTCCATGACAACCCACTGATCACCGTGATAGGTCTCCGAGACAGAGTCGGTGCAGTGCTCGGTAATCAGCTCACCATTCATCACAAAGTGCGTGCCCGGAGAGCAGACATTAGCAGTTGGCCGATTGTCTCTACCATTGCCGCCTAGCATTTGCGCTTCAATTGAAGCCGGAAACTCTTGGTCGAGGGTCATAGACTCCGGAGATTGACTGTGGAACATAATCCCATTGTTGCGTAACGCCCAACCTGGTCCATTCCTGACTTGCTCGCCGGTAAATCGATACTCGACCCGCAGCAAGAAGTGCGAAAAAGGCTGATGGTAAAAGATATGCCCGAACTCGTTGCTGAAGTCACTCCAATTATCATAGGAAACTTTGAATACTCCGTCCTCCACGCGGAAGGTGTTCAGATAATTGACTCCCAAAGGAAAGCCGGTAAATTTCGGAGTCCAGCCTTCAAGATCCCGGCCATTGAACAGTTGGATCCATTTACCTGGCGCCGCACTTTGAGAGTTCACGCCGCTCGTTGCCAGTAATGCGCACAACGCCACAACACCTTTTTTCATCCTTCTATACCCTTAGCACCAACATAATTAAGCCAAGCCAAATCCCGGGCGGTATTGTTTATCCAGATAGCCATTCGCTTCCTCATCATTATTAAACCGCATGCTGAGGGCGTCATACTCGAGCACCTTGTGCTCACTAGCCCTGATAGTTGCGATATTGCCGAGCAGCATGGTCTCGGTTAGTCGTCCGGAATAATCAAAACCGGAGGTCGTGTGCTTGTCGCGGTCTTTGATCGCATCAATCCATTCCTGGTAGATCCCTGGAGACCGAAGCAAGGTTCTGTCTGGCATCTTAATTGAATTTTGAACTGATGAGGGAATCAACTGGGGGTTGCGGCCGTATACGCCATGCATTAACGTGTTACGATCGCCAACGATCAACACTCCCCCATCGTTATCACCCATCTGCCGTCCATTTTCTAATTCCGGCGGCCGCTCAGGCATCAGACCTCCGTCGTACCAGGTCATCTTGACCCGTGGGCGCGCCTCATTGGCAGGAAACTCGAAGTGGATTTTGGAGGCAATGGGAAAAGTTTCCATACCGCGACCAAAACGCGAAGAGCTGGCCGAGATTCTGCTGGGGAGACCCAAATTCAGTGCCCAGTAAGGATGGTCAATGATGTGAGCTCCCATGTCGCCCACGACGCCCGTTCCAAAAGCAAGCCAGCCGCGCCAATTGAAAGGATGATAAGCTCGATCAACAAAGGGCCGGTGAGATGCGGAACCAAGCCACAGATCCCACCCCAGTGAATCGGGGATCGGTGTCTCGCCTTCAGGCCGACCAATCCCCTGAGGCCAGACCGGCCGGTTGGTCCAGCAGTGTACCTCCCTAATCTCACCGAGCGCTCCGGAAGCTACCCATTCGTTGATAAGGCGGGCTCCTTCACCGGCATGCCCTTGATTGCCCATTTGAGTTACGACATTGTTTTCCTCTGCGGCCTTTGCGAGCACGCGGCACTCATTGACGGTATGGCAAAGTGGCTTTTGAACATAAACATGTTTACCCAAACTGATCGCATGCATTGCGATAGGCGCATGCATGTGGTCGGGCGTACTGATGAGGACCGCGTCAATTTCGGGCTCACTGTCGAGCATCTCTCGATAATCCCGATAAGTTTTTGTTTTATCTCTAAACGGAACTGCAAATTCCTGCTGCAGCGTATCGGCTAGCCGGCGATCATCAATATCGCAAATCGCATAGATATTCTCATGTGCCACGCTTTGAATGTCCGAACTTCCCTTCCCGGCTGCACCGACAGCTGCAATATTTAAGCGGTCGCTGGGGGCGATATAATTCTCTCCTCCGAGTGCGGTTCTTGGGACAATCGTAAATGCCGCCGCCGCCCCGACTTGTTTGATAAAGCCTCGCCGAGCTGTAGATTTCAGCAAGGCAGGCTTGTTAAGTTTCTTTTTCATTTCTGGATGCCCTCGGGATTGGCTTATTTGGTAGTTTGCAGGCAGCTAGCTATCACTAAGCTTCTGAATATCGCATTAAGAATATAGACTTAGGATCAACGAGTCCATGACGGGCCACGCCCCCCTGCTGGCTTCTTGATACAGTAAACGACGTGTCTAGATAACTAAAAATCAACAGGCTTACATCCCTGCAAGCAGCCAGTCTGGTTTTTCACTGAACAATTATGCAGCAAGGAAAGGCAACACTTGCACAAACCTTTCCGGGCATCTTTTCTAGTCGAATATTCGAACA
This sequence comes from Gammaproteobacteria bacterium, assembly GCA_003514305.1. GTDB lineage: Bacteria > Pseudomonadota > Gammaproteobacteria > Pseudomonadales > Pseudohongiellaceae > UBA9145. The sequence continues at coordinate 12,398 of DORE01000197.1, forward strand.
CTTATGGATAACCTGTGACTTACCATCGTCAACATGATTGCAACGTCAGCTTCAGAACTAAAACGAATCCCCGATGAAATAAACGATGGCACCAAGAGCTATTGCCCAAAAACAGCATGCCAACACATCAAGCAGGGAGTACACCCGGCGGCTGAATCCACTGATACCGATCATTGCAGGTAGCAAGCTGCGAATAGCCGGCACGAACCGGCCAATAAAAATAGTGAATGCTCCGTATTTGACAATCATCTCATTGGCTTTGGCGATTGCTTCTTGGTGCCGTTCAGCAAACCTCGTGTGGACAAAGCGGGGGCCCAAAAAACAACCAACATAAAACCCGACGTGATCTCCTGCAGTGGCCCCTAGCATGGCCAAACCACAAATGAGCTGAAGCGATGAAACTTCAGCGAAGTACAAGATCGACGAAACAACCACTAGAAAAGCTCCGGAGATAAAGAGACCAATACCGACACAGGCCTCCGCAAACGCTAGTAGAGGGATAAGCAGGACAGCCTTCCCCTGGGAAGCCTCAAGCAGGCCTAGAAGATAAGTCTCGATAGCCGATCACCTCTCATCGAAGCTATAGTGAAATCGTTTGAGCGATAGTTATGTTTGAGTTGTTCTTTAGGCCTCAGCTTTTCTGACAGTGTCGACTCCAAACTAATGATTCCACCAAGGTAGGCAAGAAAAAGGTCGGAGATCTATTTCATGAGTCCACGCAGAGCGATGTTGATGAGCCAGATGCCAATAAGTTTCAGCAACGTCACTGGGATTTAATAGGCCGTCCTGAACACCTTTGGTCTCGCGCATCTTTCGAAATGCCTCTGCACCTATCATTTTGCCTAGCGTATCAGGCGCGTCGACAGGTCCATCTATCACAACATGAGACACATGAATATTTTCAGGGCCATACTGGGCATTTAGAGACTGGCATAGCATTCTCCGTCCCCCCATGGCTGCAGCATGGGAATGCTGGCCGGCATTGCCCCGTACGGCTGCAGTTGAAGAAGTAACCAGCAGCGTTCCTTTACCGCGCTGCTGCATCAAGGGACAGAGCGCTTGCGCTACTCGAAACAGGCCCAAAACACCCATGCGCCATCCCAGCTCGAAGACCTTCTCTGGCGTATCCTCAAGTCGTCGGTCGCCGATTTGCGCTCCCAAATTGTAGATAAGCACTTCAATCGGGCCAAACTCTTTCTCAACGAGCCGGACCTGACTCTCAAGTGTCCCTGGTTCAATGGCGTTCATTAGGTGACCGCTGGCCGAGCCTTCCGCGGCCCGGATTTCAGCTGTCAGCTGATCCAGACCCTCTTGTCCCGTTCGGCGGCACAAAGCTGCATGGTATCCACCTCGAGCAAAACGCCTCGCTACATGACCACCAATACCCGCTCCAGCACCGATAACAAGACAAACTGGTTGCATGATCCTTTCCTCATAACGGGAAACATTATCCCGCGCATAACTGATTTAAAGAATTCGCTGACCAACAAAATTAGCGAAAAAACTCAGGTTTGCCTACAGCTGTCTGTATCTTCTCTCAACGGAAACATAACAGGCAAGCGTCGTAATAATAGAAAGTCTCTCGCAAGCGTATGAGTGACGGCGCGTCCGAACTCGTCAGGGCCTCAGATCCGGCTTGTTATTTCGTGAAAAATCGTTACGCTTACGGTTCAAAAATTTAGACCAAACTCGCAGGGAAGTTTTTTATGGCAATTCCAGAATGCATGCGGGGCCGACTGTCGGTCCCGATTGTTGGTGCCCCGCTTTTTATCATTTCCAATCCTGATCTGGTGATTGCCCAGTGCAAGGCTGGGGTGGTGGGCTCGTTTCCCGCACTGAATGCCCGGCCTGCGGAAGAGCTTGATAAATGGCTTACCCGAATTAAGAAAGAGTTGGCAGAACATGATGCCGCCAACCCTGAAAGCCCATCTGCACCTTTCGCTGTCAATCAGATTGTTCACAACTCTAACGATCGCCTCATGCATGATGTGGAAATGTGTGTCAAGCACGAAGTACCCGTAGTAATTACCTCTCTCGGCGCCAGACCCGAAGTCTTCGATGCAATACACTCTTACGGTGGTATCTGCCTGCATGACGTCATCAACAACCGATTCGCCAAAAAAGCGATCGAAAAAGGAGCCGACGGTCTGATCTGTGTTGCCGCTGGAGCTGGAGGGCACGCTGGCACTCTATCGCCTATGGCCTTTATTCAAGAGGTCAGAGAGTGGTTCGATGGGCCAATGCTGCTTTCCGGTGCAATCGGAACTGGCGATGGCGTACTCGCGGCAGAGGCGATGGGCGCTGATCTTGCCTATCTTGGGACCGCTTTTATCGCTACCGAAGAAGCCAACGCGGTAGAGGGTTATAAGCAGGGAATCGTCGACAATACAGCGAACGACATCGTATATACTAACTTGTTCACCGGCGTGCACGGCAACTATCTGCGACCCTCCATAGAAGCGGCGGGTCTGAATCCTGATGATTTGCCGCAAAGCGACCCCTCTAATATGAATTTTGGCTCCGGCGGCAGTGCAAAGCAGAAAGCCTGGAAAGACATTTGGGGATCAGGACAAGGCATTAACGCGATCAAAGAAGTTCTGCCTACCAGCGCACTGGTAGCTCGCCTCGAATCTGAATACGCTGCTGCCAGGAACCGCATCAGCCTTTAGGCTATTTTAGGCCAGTCATGAAGATATGGGTGGACGCTGATGCCTGTCCGGGCGTTGTTAAAGAGATTTTGTTTCGAGCCGCCGAGCGAACGCAAACCTATGTGACCCTGATCGCAAACCAGCCTCTGCGAACGCCGCCATCAAAACTTATCAACGCCGTTCAGGTACCAGGAGGGTTTGATGTCGCAGACGATGAAATCGTGCGTCGTGCCAGCCCTGGAGATCTTGTCATTACCGCCGACATTCCTTTGGCGGCGCAAGTGATTGACCAGCAAGCACTTGCTCTAAGCCCGCGGGGTGAGTTGTTTTCCAAAAAAAACATCGGTGCTCGCTTGAACATGCGAGACTTCTTAGACACCATGCGCAGCAGCGGAGAGCAAACGGGAGGCCCAGCACCTTTTAATAATGCCGACAAAAAGCGTTTCGCAGATCAACTGGATCGTCTGCTCGCTAGTCAGTCTATCTAGCTTTTACTCTGCCGCCTTAATGTCTGGATGGACAATGTAAACTTGCGCCATTCTTACATCCAGCGCAGTTGAAATAGCCGTGTTATTGCCCGTCTCAGGATCTGGATGAGAATCTGCGAGACGCCTGAGCGCCTTGTACAGGGATATAGCAGAGATTTGGCCGTTACTAAGGTGGTGAGTGGAATCGTTGCGTATCAACTGGTAGTACCACGTATCTACATCCGCGTAACCAGCAAGAACACCACTTGCTCCCTCTGAGCTCAGATTGAGCTGGAAGCGAGCATCCTTAAAGACATGAACCGATGGCACGCTGAGATTTTGCCAGGGCATGACCATTTCTGCTATCGGCTCGGTAAACAGAACGCCGTCGACAATTTGCCCAGTAAAGCGTCTTATCAGGCTTTCACCCCACCGATAGTCTACACGCTGCGTTCCGCCAGCCATGACCTTCTGGCCGGTGGCATCAGTCAACAAGCGGTCTTTTCCGCGGTACATAGTGATAACCACAGACTCATCATTTTTAAGGCTATCAACCTCAGTAAGCTCAATCATCATACGGTTGAAGACTTCATCGAGAATCGCTTTATTCTGGAATATATGTTCCACACCATCTGGCCCACGAAATCCAATAATGCACCCTACTGCCCGATACACCTCATTGTCTATGCCAAGTGTGCCATCGGGATGCGTAAAGTCATTAGCGCTCACTTGCCCATCGAGATTCAAACCCCATGATAACTCACCCTCTACTTCGAAAAATTCGAAATCATCAGGCTCTGTATTCGGATGCCATGTCTGTATCTCCTGCGCAAGTTGCGTTTTTTCAATACTCAGAGAATCGTAGTCAGGAAAAAGCTTTTCAAATTGCTCTCTTGGCCCATCATTGAATCCCCTGGGGCATTCGTTTTGCGCATCCTCAGTCTGATACACCGACCAAAATAAGTCGGTCATCACATAACTGATGGTTCGGTTTCTTATTCTTGACTCGTCAGCCTGAACAGCGAAAGCAATCAACAAGCTTCCCAGAAGCAGAGCTCCAGATGTTGATCTGCCCACCCCACAAAATGCCATCACAACGTTCCTCCAAAAAAATCGTCCCGCAGCATAATCGCCTTCAAGCCATTTCGCTGACCCCGCCATTCGCCAGTGCCACCACCATAGACATCACCAGGTGATTTATCTCCAGCAAAAGTATAAACGGGCCGATCACGGTAGGCCCAAACGCGAAGAGCGCCTTCCTGTTCCGGATCGGCGAAACGACCAGTGTAACGATCTATCCAAACAATAGACCAAGTTCGATTGACCGCTTGCTCATTTTCACCGGCCAAGACATAAGGCCAGTATTCAAGGCACCGCTCAGGGTCACCTGCGCCGCACATCGCCAGTCGGTAAATCTGCGTTTCGGTGGGATGGTCGCAACCCAACTGGTCTTGCGAATCTTCGCCGCAGTTATAGATATAAACCGTTTTGCCTTGTGAATTAGCGAGTACGTCGCCGACTATTGAGTGCTGTGGCTTAAAGCTCGAGGGGTAAGCGTCGGCGACCTGCGTAAACACATTATTCCAGCCGGTTTCGTCACTGCCTTTTTGCGACCAAGTGCGAGAATCCAGGACATAGGTATAGAGTGGCTTTCCTCTGAAGACCCACTGGCGCTCTCCGGGAGAACGCTCTAGCAGCGACCATTCGCCTTGCTCTCTTGCCAAAGAAGGCCCTAATACGGGTTTCCACTTTGCCAAACAGGTTGAGCGACAACTAGAGCTGTCAGCTGTATCTCCATCATAACTGTAGATCGATTCACCACGTTCTGTTGCCAACATGCGACCGTTAAAGGAGTTTCGGATAGAGAACCCTGGGGGGTGAAGCGATGGCGGGCCGACAGGCACCCTTTTGGCCGGCGCGTCACCGCCGAAGCGTCGGCGTGTTCCACCCAGCACGTCTCCAGGCTGTTGATCTTTTACCGACGTATACAACGGCTGCTCATCGTAGGCCCACTGGAGAGAGCCATCCCGACGCTCAACGATGGTCCAGTCTCCGATGTCTTGTGCGCCCTCAGCCGGTGTAACAGGGTTCCACAAATCCACGCAGCTTTTGCGCTTATTCAGGTGCGGCAAGCTGATACCCGGAGGGTAAGGACTCATCAAGCCGGCCGAAACCGTCAAGACATCGTCATAACAGGCAGGAGAACCTGGTGGCTCTCCGCTGTATCCATTGCGCAACTTGTGCTGAGGCCACTTGTAAAGAGTCATGCCAGATGCGTTTGCAAACACAGGACCTTCCTGGCTGGCCTCCACCCTGAAACCATCTGGCATGGGAACATTTCGAAAGGCTTCAGCGAAAGATTCTTGATCGGCGCCCACAGTAACCGGTCCACCAGCAAAGAAGGTAAAAGCTATCAGGCTCAGAGCCACTTGGCGAAGGCTGCTCACGGTTCGAAATCCTTGAATTGTCAAGAGACCAGAATGTCGCCAATTTCGCTGGAGGTGGTGTTGCTTTTATCTCCCCACGTATCAATCTCCAGTCCCATAAGCTTCTGAGCTGTGAACCCAAGTCGGCAACCGGGTGAGCCCCCGCCATCGATGTGCAGACCCGTCTTGACGCGTCCGCCGGCAGTGCCTGCGGAAAACATGGGAATGCCATCAATCGCGTGCAGCTTGGCGAAAGACTGATCAGTTGTAGCATAGACAAATGAGTTGTCTAACAGAGAACCGTCGCCCTCCTTGAAATCGGCCAATGCCTGTACATAGTAGGCCCATTCCTCAATAGCGCGACGCGTAAACCAGGACGTATAGGGCTGATAACCCAATTCCGGATTCACTGCTTCTTCATGCGTCGCCGTGTGATGCGGTTTATCATATCCGGGCTGTGTCGTTGCTGAAAACGCAGAAGCATAAAACATATTGAAAACACGGGTCTGATCACAGGCCACCGCCATGATCATAAGGTCAGTCATCATGCGATGTCTCGTTGCCACAAGATCGGCCTCCAGCCCCGTTGGCAAGTCCATTGGTTCTTCCAGTACCACGCAGGCTTCGCGAGGGTCGGGCTTACTGAGTTGAAGATCGAATCGCCGCTCGAGGTCCCGCAGACCCGTAAAATACTGATCAAGACGAGCCCGGTCTTCTGCACCAAGAGATTTCTCCAGCTTGCGGGCTTCTTCCTGAACCGCACTCAGAGCGCTCTGGCGCACCATTACTTTAGGGTCAGGGGTAAACGTAGAGGCATTTGGATCCTGAAAACCTTCTCCGAAAAGGCGCTGATAAAATCTTAGCGGAGACCATTCTGGCGTGTTGACCGAATTACCACCTTCATAGCTGAAGCTATCACGCACGTCACCAGTGGCGGTCGCGCTCAGGCTTTTGAAGCGAGTCGCGTTGCCAATATGTCGTGCGATCGACACATCTATGGTCTCCCCGGGCAGGTTCGCACGAGCCGTCGGCGCAATGCCGGAACGCAGTACAACCCAGCCGGAATGATGGCAGAGATTTGGCGCATCATCTTGAAACACATGAAAATTGGTATATAGGTTTAGGTGTTCTTGGACTTTAGCCAATGCAGCAATTTCCTCAGGCAGATCGAAGTTTGCTCCGGTCTTTTTCGGTACAAAAATCGACTCACTCATTCCGAGACCCCAGGACCAGGTGCCAAAGCGCAGGGGAATAGGCGTGCCATTAGCGTAGGCAGTCCCATTGTCATTTAAGAAGACATTTAAGAGGGGCAGACCAATGGAGACCGCCCCACCCTTTAGGGCACCCTTCAAAAACCGGCGTCTGCTCAGTCTCTGCACAAGCTTTTTCATCACTCTTCCTCCATCTTTGCGAGAGCATTCGCTGATTCAGCCCTCTCGGCGGGCGCCTTGATCCTAAGTGTATCTCGGATTTTAACCTCAGATTCTACAGATCTCACGTGTGAAAACGCATGGGATAGCGCAATGTCCCGCAATAATGCTGGTAATTTGTACTCATTTTCCACAAATCGGTCTTCGAACCCTGCTAGCATATCCCTATCGTCCCTCAGAGAAACTGGTCCACCCGTCCCATAGGCATACAACCGATTAATCAGGCAAGCGGACAATTTGGGATGATTGCGAGTAGCTTTTGCCAGCCCAGCAATATCGTCGTAGAAGATTCCGTCCAGTTCGCCAGCTATGTCTAGTGACGCTCCATTTTCAGTTTCACGAAAGCGACCCGCGCCATCAAAGTTCTCAAGTGAAAGGCCCATCGGATCGGTAATCAGGTGACAACCAGCACAGGAGGGGTTGGTGTTATGAACCGCCAATCGTTCCTTCGCCGTCGCGGCGTCCTCAGCATCTTCCAATGAAGAGAAATCAACATCTGGGGGAGGGTCGGGCACCCGCTGACAAAGGAAGGTTTCGCGCAACGCCTTGCCCCTCAGGGTTGGCGAGCTTCGCACCGAGTGAGAGTTTGCTGCCAAAAAACTGACATGAGTCAGTAATCCAAGCCGAGGACCGTCTTCGTCGAATTCGAAAGGCGACCAGCCCTCACCGGCCGGAGTATCGTAAACAGCGGCGAGCTGCATGGACATGAACGTTTTTCGCGTTGTGAAAAGATCCCGATAGTCAGACTCTTGGTCCACTAGATGATCAACGATCGTTCGCAACGTTTGCTCACGGGCATGCTCCAACGTAGTTCCCGTGACCATAGGATATACAACAGGGTCTTTGGCGAGACTGTCAAATTCGTCGAAGGCCATCAGATCATCAAAGAAAGCTCTGACACCAAATTCAAGACGGGCACTTCCCAGCATTCGATCCACTGCGTTGGTCAAGCCTTCCTGAGTGTGGAGAGCGCCCGCTTCTGCTTCCTGCAGCAGAATTTCGTCAGGCGGGGCATTCCACAACAAGAAACTCAGCCTTGAAGCCAGTGAAAAGGCGTCAAGGCGGCGCTGATCGGGCGCGTCAGGGGCAACCTCAGCACGATCAACGATGAAAATGAAGTCTGGGCTAATCAGCATCGCTTCGAGTGCCAGTGACAAACCATCATAAAAATCATCGGTTTGCTCCGCAGCGTAATCCGCGATTCGCACCAGATCCACGAGCCGGCTGTCGCTCAGTGGACGACGAAATAGCAGCCGGCCGGATTCTTTAATAAAGAGCGCAGCACAGCTGGAATCAGCCGCTTCTTTTGCTTCAGGCGCACAAGGGATCAAAAAATCCCGATGATCTTGGTCAACTACCTGAGCTGCGATTGATGCAGCAGCCTGCTGAATCTGCGAGACCTGATCTGAAGTGACTCCCACAAATGCAGTACCTGAAGCCAGCAATCCGTCTGTCCGTGCCATCGGCGGAATCGGTGGCAGCACGCTGCTGGCAATATCCTCACCAAAAACCTGCGCGATTGAGTTGGTGTATTGATCAGCCGTCAACAACCGGGTTCGCATCGGAGAACCAAAGTCCAGCTGCTCTGCCGTTATAGAGCTTTGCGAATCGCTGCAGCTTACAAAAGCACTGAGCATCGTCGCAAGAATTATGCGTTTCCAGTGTACTAATCCTGCAGTTGCAAAACAGTCATTCCAAGGGTTTTTCATTGGCCTCTTAACTGCGTTATCCGCTTCGGAGCGGATAGCTACTCCTGGTGAAATGATTTAACGTCTTAAACTACTCGTATCACAAGGCTGGTCAAGTCTTATTTTACAACGACACCCCTGTGGCCGCTAACGCTGCCTCGCTACTTGTTCTGCGGTGACTACGCCTGATGCATTTCCCCATGAGTGACGAATGAAGGTAGCCGCTGACGCAACTTCTTCATCGTCAAGCAGATACTGAAATTCCTGCATCGGCTCACGCCACTTTGGCAGCAAGGGCGGGCTTGGCAGATGCGGGCCGTACAGAATAGCGTTAATCATCGACGCAGGGTTCTCATCCTGCACCACCAGACTGCCACGATCAAGACGAGGCGCCATTTCTGAATCCCCCTCACCAGTAGGAAGGTGGCAGGTACCACAGTGCAAATTATAGATAGTTCTTCCCCTTCCCATGACTTCAGGAGCCGGCGCGACAGCTTCCCGCTCAGGGACAGCTGTCAAGCTTTTCAGGTAAGTTACCATTGCCTTAACGTCTTGCACCTCAAGATAGCGCGTGCTGTTGATGATGACTTCATTCATCGGCCCGAACGATTCGAGGATGTCATTTCGCGCCGTTTTTAAGTAGTCCGCCAAATCCTGCTCTGACCATAATGAGAGACCACGGTTCGTCGCAGTTAAATTAGGAGCTGACCAAGTTCGATAACGCTCTCGGCTGACCAGATCAAGAAATTCTCCACCAGCCATATGCGCAGTCGCCCGTTCTGCGCCCAGAAGATTGCGCGGTGTGTGGCAGGCGCTGCAGTGCGCAAGTGCTTCTACCAAATAAGCGCCCCTATTCCACTGGTCAGATTTCCCTTCGCTTACCTCAAATACTCCCGGCTGGAAATACAGCAGTTTCCAAAATGCCATAAGTGGGCGTAAGTTAAAGGGAAATGCTAAATCATTTTTCTTCGGACTCTTATTTACCGGTTTAATCGATTTCAAATAAGCGAACATTGCTGAGATATCGCCATCGCTGGCTTTTGTATAAGCATTATACGGAAAGGCCGGATACAAATGATCACCGTTTGGTCGTACGCCATGGCGCAAAGAGTTTAAGAAATCAATCTCTGTCCAACTGCCGATTCCGGTAAGCGGATCTGGCGTGATATTGGTTGAATATATCGTGCCGAACATCGTTTCGAACGGCAATCCACCGCTCATGAACTCACCGTCCTGTGTAGTATGACAACTCGCGCAGTTGCCCGCCGTGACGAGATACTCGCCACGTGCAACTAGCTCGCTCGAAGAGATGCCATCAGAAAGCACCTTCGTTTCGGATTCCATCGCAGGGGCGCGCCACAGTACAACTGTTGCGCTAATAAAGAGCACAAGGAAGGCTAGAGCGATGTTTCGTATACTGAAGATCAAGTCTAGAACTCATCGTCTGGCCGATCGCCAACGAGCGTCAGCGCAGACGTGCTGCGATGTTAAGACAGCGCTTGCTCCCAAAGATTTTTGCGGGCAACCACTTTTAGTCTGGAAAATACCCCACAAAGCGGTACATTGAAACTACTTGCGTTCGGTGGGCATTCTGCACCATGCGCGGGCGACCCCACGTTTTTTAAGGTAGGATAA
>DORE01000018.1:0-4192 GCA_003514305.1 Gammaproteobacteria bacterium
CCGTTGCAGATCAAGCATTCAACCCCTTCACGCAAAACTCCAGAGGGAAGGAGATGGAGAACCGTTTTTTCTCCCTCAATGACCAGCGTATGGCCCGCATTGTGTCCACCTTGAAAGCGAGCAACCGCATGCACCTGATCAGTCAGTAGATCAACTATCTTGCCTTTGCCTTCATCGCCCCATTGGGTCCCGAGCACTACGATTGATTTTGCCATGAGATGTCCGACTTGCTTTTCCAAACACTAGTGGCAGTACTTGAGACTGCCGCTAGCTTTTCCCGTCCGATCAGTTTTTATTCAACGATCCACGCCGCGCCGCGCTTGATCAATCTGCGATCACAGTGCATCGTATCAGCGTCGATTCTGTTTACGTCTTCCGCCCCAAGCATAGTGACGACCTTTACACCCTGGCTGCGCAGGTCAGAGACTTTCAAAGCCAAAGAAGGCTCTTCAGAATCTGGGGCAAGAATGCCTTTAGGGCGAGCAAACGCCTTACCACTCAACTTTGATAAGACTTTAAGGTCAGTATCGAATCCCGAAGCCGGTCGCGCGCGGCCAAAAGCTTTGCCGATATGATCATATCGCCCGCCTTTAGCAACCGCACGTCCGTACTCATTGATGTACGCGGCGAAGACAATGCCCGTATGGTACTCATAGCCACGAAGTTCGCAAAGATCAAAATGAAGGGTGACCTCTCCGAGTCGGCGCTTGATACCACGCACAATGTCAGTCAGTTCTTTCAGCTCTGCCGTAACGGCTTCTGACGCAGCGGCGAATGCTTTCAAGGCACGTACTAAAACTGACTCATCTCCGCTCAGATGTATGAGTTCTTTAAACTGTTGTTTCAAAGGAGAGTCTTGAACGTATTTTTCAAGCAGAAGATCAAACTCATCATAGGCTTTGCGCTGCGCGGCTTCGAACAGCTGGGTCTCGGCTGCTGCATTCAACCGAGCGTCGTAAACTAGAGCCTTGAATATACCAACGTGGCCCAAAACAATTTGCACCCCAGGGATACCTGCGCTGTCAAGGGTTTGTGCCATCAAACAGATTAGCTCAACGTCAGCAGCGGTACCGGCGTATCCATAGAGCTCTGCCCCGAGCCTGATCGGGACACGAGAAGTCATGATGCCCCTTGGTCGGGTATGCAACACGTTATCGGCATAACAGAGGCGCACCTGTCCGTCTCGATTCATCGTGTGGGCATCAATGCGGGCAGCTTGCAAAGTGACATCGGCGCGAACGCCCATCATCTTCCCGCTAATCTGATCAGTGACCTTAAAAGTGTGAAGGTCAAGATCTTCAGGCGCATCAACAAGCAGGGAATCCAGAAACTCGATCAAAGGCGGTATTACCAACTCATAGCCCCATGATCCGAAAAGGTCTAGGAGCTGGCGTCGCAAAGATTCCAGTTCATACGCTTCGGAGGGTAATATGTCCTCTACGCCATCAGGGAGTAACCATCTTTTCACTGAAGTCATTGGTAAAAATCTTGTTTGACTGCCTTCTCAGGCAAAAAGAGTAAACTAGTTTTCGGCTAGTTAATAATAAGTAGCGCAGTCGCGCCAATCAGCATGCTGGCTAGTCCAATAGCCCTAACTTTTTCATTATCAAGCGATTCAATAGTCTGCAGCAATTGTCGCAATCGCTGCGGCGCGACGAAGGGGATTATTCCTTCAATAACCAGCATCAAACAGAAAGCTACTGCCAATTCATGCCACATGTCCTGGCCTATCATTATCAGTCATCGCACAAGGTACCAGGGCCGCGATGATAGACCTAGCAACTCACTCATTGCTCGGCTAACTGGTCAAAAATAAACCCGAATCGCAATCACGATCCAGGTTTTTCAAGCTAGGGCCGGCAACCGGGCGGATAGTTTGGCCGGCAAAGCCGACCGCACTTTTATTGAACCGGCAATCCGTCTTTTAAATATTTGAAATAGTCGCTGTCTGGATCTAATAGTAACACGTCGCCCTTGGAGCTGAACGTTTCCTTGTAGGCATTCAAACTGCGGGTAAACGCGTAGAACTCCGGGTCTTTGTTATATGCAGCGGCATAGATACCGGTTGCCTCAGCGTCGCCCTCGCCTCGAGTGCGTTCGGCATCTCGATAGGCTTCCGCCTCGAAGATAACCGCCTGTCGGTCCGCATCAGCACGAATGCCGATCGCAAGCTCTTCTCCTCTGGAACGGAGCTCCTGGGCCTCTCGGTTTCGTTCGGTGATCATTCGATCATAGACCGAAGAGCGGACATCATCTGGTAAATCGATCCGCTTAACCCGAACGTCGATGACTTCAATGCCAATATCTGAAGCCGTCGTGCGGTTCAGGTCTTGCGTGAGATCAGTCATGAGCTCGTCCCTTTCCCCAGATACAACCTCGATCAAGGTGCGTGCGCCAATTTGGTCTCGCAGTCCATCATTTATTCGCTCGGCAAGGAGGCTGCCCGCAGTGCTGACGTTTCCGCGCGTTGAGACATAGAATTGTCCCACATCCAAAATCCGCCACTTAGCATATGAATCCACTTCAAGCGCCTTTTGTTCGAGCGTCAGGAAGCGCTCGGAAGGCGCGTCTTCTGTCTGTATTCGAGCATCAAATTTGCGAACCGTGTTAACCCAGGGAATTTTTACATGCAGGCCTGGTGAGATGTCGGCATTGACCAGCTCACCAAACTGAAGCATGACCGCCCGCTCGGTTTCTTTAACCACAAAAAGCGAGCTACTCGAGATCACCAGCACCAGAAAGAGCGTTCCAATTACTATGAAGTTTTTCATTGTCTTCCTCCTCTACTATTTCCAAGACGAGTCCGATCGACTGCATTACCAGATGAAGGCCCAGGCAAGAAGGGGGCCAGCTGGTTCGCCAGATCGCGTAGGTCTTGCGTAGAACCGCCCAGGCGACCTGTAGCCGCATTTTGCTCCATAATTTTATCCAGCGGCACATAAAGCATGTTATTGCCACCTTCAACATCAATCATAATTTTACTGCTAGCAGTCATAACATCCTGCAGAGACTCTATGTAGAGACGTTGACGAGTAACCTCTGGCGCTTTCAGATATTCAGTGAGGAGCTGATCGAAACGTGAAGCTTCTCCCTCTGCTTGCGCGATAGCCTGCTGTTTATAGGCGTTGGCCTGCTCAATCTGACGTTGCGCCTCACCCCGAGCCTCGGGAATACGCTGATTCGCATACTGCTGGGCCTGATTCTGAGCGCGCTGCTCATCCTCTCGTGCGCGAATCACGTCATCAAAAGCCGGCCGCACCGCATCGGGCGGTTGCGCTTGAACTACGTTGACCCGAGCCACACGTATACCGGTGTTGTAATTGTCCATGTAATCCTGGAGTCTATCCTGCACTGCCGCAGCCATCTGCTCCCGGCCTGTCGTTAAAATCTGATCCATGAAATTGCTGCCTACTTCATGACGAATAGCCGACTCCGCAGCGTTATCCAGGCTTCTTTGCGGATCCTGAACTGCAATGACATAGTCAACCGGATCTTGTATGACGTACTGAACTGTCACATCTATGTCGATTATATTTTCATCTGTCGTTAGCATCGCCCTATTTTCATACGTCTTTGCGTTTAATTCAGAGACGTTGACCAGGTTAACTTCATCCACGAGTGGCGGATTCCAGTGCAGACCCGGCTCCACCGTAGCATCCAAAACTTCACCAAATCGAAGCACAACACCGCGTTCTGCTTCGTCAACAACGTAGAAACCCAGAAAGCCCCAGATAATCGCTCCGGTAGCCAAAAGTCCAACCAACAGTCCGGCTGACATGTTGCCGGGAGCCTGACCGGCACCCCCGCCACCAAAACTACCGCCGCCACGGCCAAAGAGTCCGTTGACTTTTTTGCTCAGATTCTTGATGACTTCATCTATATCAGGCGGTTCCTGGTCACCGCCCCGACGGCCTCCGCCCCAAGGGTCGTTGCCATTACCGTTATTACCAGGTTCATTCCAAGCCATTGGCTTCTCCACAGATTTAAAATCGCAGAAGCGCGATTTTACCTAACAAAATTGGATTAACACAGCATTTTACAATGCTCTGCTAGGTACCAGCCATCGAACTGGCATTGCCTACCCGCGCCGGAGCCGGACTCACGCCTCGTTTGATACGTGACGGCTCTGGACCGCTAAATTGTATTTTTCCCTGAGCGATGAGTCGATCAAACTCAGACTTTGGCAGACACA
>DORE01000018.1:4512-8877 GCA_003514305.1 Gammaproteobacteria bacterium
TCCAGAATACTCGCCCCAGTTTCGTCCGTCTGCTCCTTCGTGACAAATTTACTCTGGTACAGGTGGCTGCGCAGCTTTGCCTGTGTTGGTTGCAAAGTAACGGTTTTCGACACCAATCCTCCGGACAGCAGCTCCGTGATGGCACCAAGCAGCAGATCAAGGCCCTCACCAGTTCTCGCAGAAAGCCAGACCCTTTCAGGGAGTCCGGCGTCACTTCTTTGAATTCGTGGTTTCCCGCCTGGATCACAATCTATCTTGTTGATCACTTCAAGTCGCGGCAACTCATCAGCTTGAATTTCTTCAAGGACTGACTCGACTTCTATCCGCAGTTCATCACGTGCATGATTCGCGCCGTCAATGACGTGCAGGAGCAACTTAGCCGAAGTCGTCTCCTCCAGTGTCGCTCGAAACGCATCCACAAGTCCGTGCGGTAGATGGCTGATAAATCCCACTGTATCAGCAAGGATTGCTGGGCCGAAATTAGGGAGATCTAGCCGCCTTAGCGTCGAGTCCAGAGTCGCAAAAAGCTGATCTGCTACATAAGTCTGCGCATCGGTCAGCGCATTGAAAAGGGTCGACTTGCCAGCGTTGGTGTACCCTACCAAAGACACTGTAGGTACCTCTGCACGCAGGCGGGAGCGCCTACCCTGTTCGCGCTGCCCGCTCACCTTGTCAAGGCCTTTGCGAATCGCCTTGATGCGCTGGCGAATCATCCGTTGATCAAGTTCGAGCTGGGTCTCGCCCACACCTTTTAAACCGATACCGCCTTTCTGTCTATCGAGGTGGGTCCATCCACGCTTTAGGCGAGTGCTAAGATGCTTAAGTTGGGCAAGCTCGACCTGAAGTTTTCCTTCATGGCTCCGTGCCCTTTGGGCAAAGATATCGAGTATCAGACCCGTTCTATCTAGCACGCGACACTTAAAGTAGTTTTCTAGATTCCGCTCCTGACTTGGACTCAAGGAATGATTGAATAGGACCAACTCGGCCGCGGTAGCGCGAACACACGCCGAGATTTCCTCAAGTTTTCCACTGCCAACAAAATATTTCGGCGCAGGCTGGCTACGCGTGCCGCTTATGCGCGCAACAGGGACTGCGCCGGCGGACAACGCCAGTTCCTCAAACTCCGTTGGATCATCGCGCTCGTCTTCAGAGTCAATGGCGAGATGGACCAAAACGGTTTTTTCACCAGAGTCTGGTCTGTCGAAAAACAATCAAAACCTCGAGTTACGAATTACCCGGCTCGTCTATGGAGGCATCGCTGTCGATTTGTGCCTGCATTGGAACCTTGACCATGCGCGCAGGCACTACCGTTGAAATTGCATGCTTGTAAACCATTTGGCTTACCGCATTCTTGAGCAAGATCACAAACTGATCAAAAGATTCGATCTGACCCTGAAGTTTGATACCGCTAACCAAATAGATAGAAACCGGTATGCGTTCTTTGCGAAGCACATTGAGAAAGGGGTCCTGTAGAGTATGTCCTTTGGACATTATTTTTCTCCTTAAAATTTTGACAGAGGCGCCCTGGCCAGCGTCTACTCATGTTAGAAAGCGATTCGGCCGCCCGTTTCGTTAAGTGAGGCCGTATCTAGAATCTTCAAGACTTCATCGATTGAGTTTTTGCCTGATTCCCCGAGCAGCATGAGGTCAGGCCAGCTGCGCAACCAGGTAAGTTGTCGCTTCGCCAACTGCCGTGTCGCAACAACGCTCTTTTCGATCATCTCATCATGGCTGATCTCGCCAGCCAAAAACTGCCAGACCTGTCTGTAACCCACTGATTTAATGGAAGGCAAGTTAAGATTAAGGTCAGCTCTCTCGTATAGCACCCGCACTTCTTCGACCAGGCCTTCCGACAGCATTCGACGAAAGCGCTCTGCTATCCTGCCGTGTAATACGGCGCGGTCAGTGGGTTGGATCGCCACGAAGTGGAGACGGCAGGGGAGTGGTGCTGATGAATGTTTCTCCCGGTGGAGCGTTGTCATCGATTTTCCAGTCAGAAGGAATACTTCGAGTGCGCGCTGCAAACGCTGTGGATCATTGGGATGTATCCTGGTGGCAGACTCTGGGTCCACTTTTTCGAGGGCAGCATGTATGGCTTTCCATCCGCTTTTCACAGCCAACGCTTCGATTTCAGATCGAACCCGCAAATTCGTATTCGGCATAGAAGCCAAACCATCGCGCAGAACCTTGAAATACAGCATAGTACCCCCTACCAAAACAGGGGTTTTACCGCGCGAGACGGCTCTTAACATCTCTTCGGTAGCATCAGCAAGAAATTCCGAGGCCGAATACATCTCCGACGGATCTTTGATGTCCATGAGACGATGGGGATACCGACGTTGTGTATCGGCATTTGGTTTCCCAGTGCCGATATCCATGCCACGGTAGATCTGAGCTGAATCCACGTTAATCAGCATGCTAGGGAATCGATCTGACAAATCCATAGCAAGTTGGGTCTTGCCGACCGCAGTCGGCCCCATCAAACAAATGGCTGGAGGTTTTGCTCTACATTCAGTTATCTGAGTAACCACAGATCTCGGTCCTATGTCACCAGGCCTATCGCTATTGGCCGCGCAGAAATAACTTATCCAATGCATCGAGACTCTGAAAGAACCAGGTTGGGCGACCGTGGTTGCACTGACCAGAGCGCTCAGTAGCCTCCATATCGCGCAACAACGCATTCATTTCAGGGATCGTGAGCTGTCTGTTGGCGCGCACCGAACCGTGACAAGCCATGGTCGACAGCAGATCATCATGATGAGCCTGAACGCGTTCGCTGCTCCCAAATTCCAATACGTCAGACAACACATCACGCACCAATTGCTCGACGTTGGAATCTTTGAGCAGCGCCGGCACCTGGCGCACCACAATTGACTCTGACGCAACGCGCTCCAGCTGAATACCCAAAGTCAGCAAATTTTTTTGCTGCTCCTCGGCGCAGTCGGCCTCAGACTGCGATACTGTTAATGAAACCGGTACCAACAAAGGCTGCATCTTGAGCTGCTCACAAGAGGATGCGCTTTTCATTCTTTCATAGGTGATGCGTTCATGGGCTGCATGCATATCAACAACTATCAACCCATCCTTATTTTGAGCCAAAATATAAATCCCGTGAAGCTGGGCAAGCGCGAACCCAAGCGGTGGAATCTCCGCATCTGTCTGGTAAAGCTCCATCAGACCATTCTTCTGAGCAAACCCCGCAGCATGCTGGGGAGTTAGATGTCCGCCAACACGGAGCTGTTGAAAAGAGGAGCTGTTTGAGGTGCTGGCGCCCCCGAGTGATAGCAAGTCTTGGGACTGAATCTGATTCTTTGTTTCCGGATTGATACCGGATCCACCGAGAAGAGAATCATAAGGGGATCCACCCCTGTCCGGGATTTGGTCTCCCGGCCTAACTTCTGCCAGTGCCTTATATAGGGCGCTAAATAGAAAATCGTGTATTTGACGACTGTCTCTAAAACGCACCTCATGCTTAGTGGGATGAACATTCACATCAACAGCGGCAGGGGCTAATTCAAGATAAAGCACATAGGCAGGCTGTCTTCCATGAAACAGCACATCCCTGTAAGCCTGTTTAATCGCGTGGGCAATCAGCTTATCCCGAATGATTCGCCCATTTACATAAAAATACTGCAGATCTGACTGCGAGCGGGAGAAGGTCGGCAAACTGACCCAACCCCAAAGTCGCAGCCCAGCACGCTCAACGTCAACAAAAACTGAACTTTCAACGAACGCCGAACCGCACACCAAACTGACTCGACGGTGCTTTTCGAATTCACTGCGGGCTGACTGTAACTGATGTACTACTCGTTGATTATGATTAACAGTGAACTGCACTTCGAATCGACTTAAAGCCAAGCGCTTAACCGTTTCTTCAATCCGAGCAAATTCAGTTTTTTCGGTGCGAAGGAATTTACGACGGGCGGGTGTATTGAAAAACAGATCTCTGACTGCCACAGTGGTTCCCTGAGGATGAGACACAGGGGTAACCTCTGCCAGCATCTCCTGACCTTCAGCGTGAACCTGCCAGGCGAGTTCGTCCTCTGCCAGCTCCGCTCTGGATTGCAGAGTCAACCGTGAGACTGAACTGATACTTGCCAAGGCTTCGCCGCGAAAACCTAAACTCGAAATGGTCTCCAGATCTGTCAATTCACGGATCTTGCTGGTGGCATGCCTGCTCAGCGCAAGTGGGAGATCTTCTTTTAGAATGCCTGCGCCGTTGTCCCGGACCCGGATCAGCTTGACACCGCCCTGTTCAATGTCGATATCAAGGCGGGTAGCCTCAGAGTCAAGGCTATTCTCCAACAACTCTTTCACCACAGAGGCAGGGCGCTCTACCACCTCTCCAGCGGCGATTTGATTCGC
>DORE01000199.1:0-8443 GCA_003514305.1 Gammaproteobacteria bacterium
CGACGGCGCTGATGCTGCACCGGCGGCTAGCGCAGTTCCTTTCAGAACATTTCTTCTGGTTTTATCTTCGAGGCTCATTTTAAGTACCACCATTTACTTTTGTAATTTATGTTTTATCCATTTCTCGCGAGTCGAATAACATTCCAAATAAGCGCCACCTGCATTCCAGTTGGCACTCGTTCCGCCAACTATCACGCACTGGCTTCAAATCTTTGTTGCGTCATCAAATCCGTATATGCGGATCCTCGCCCCAAACCTTGCGTCCGCCAATCGCAAAGCGGTCGAGCTCTTTGATCGCATAAGTAATGTTCTCTTCTCTGTCTAAGGCCAACCCGATTCGCTAGCTTTGAGACACCGCAGTATAACGATTACCGTAACTTTTCGCTGCAACTTTAGCGAGGCTCATTAGCCGATGATCCTGATTTTGTGTATACTCTGGATCTGTTCGGTAAAAGAGTTTGAGCGAGTATGAGCAATAGATCAAAAAAAGAAGCTGTAGTAAACACGCGTATTGATCTGGAAGAGCACGTCGCTGCCTTCCTTAAAGCAGGTGGAAAGGTCCAACAGATTCCTTCAGGAGTGAGCGGGCAAACTTCTACCAGCGGTCCCAGACAAATTGTCTTGAGTCACAAAACTAGTTCTTGATTGGCCGGTTTGGCCGCGGAGAACAGCGAGGTGCGCAGTATCCCCCGCCTTTTTAGCGCGCGTCGGCGGGCTTTGAGCAGCTAAAGCTTGGATATTTCGTAGCCCTTGGCGCGGAGATATTCCAGTATGCCGTCTTCACCGACCAGGTGGGCTGCGCCCACCAAAACAAATTCGGTTTCCGGATCATCGAACATAAACTCAATTTGAGGGATCCAACGAAGATTGCGCTGTCGTAGCAGCGAGTCATACAAACCCGGCGCGCGCTCCAGCATACCATCAATGAGCAAAGTACGGAGAACTTCAGAATCTCCAGTTCGCCATGCGTCGATCATCTTGTCTATCGAGTCGCTAGTTCTTTTCAGATCCTCAAGTGACATGATGATAAACTCGCTTTCACTGCCTTCACCCATCAGAGCAAGAAAGGCAATCTGTTCATCGATAGTTTCCAAGGCGCCTATCGCCTTGCCATCGGCCAGTGCCCGAATGTTAAAAACAACGTCAACGCCTTGAGGAGCAAATCCCATGCGCTGGAATTCCAGCATCTGCAAAGTTGAAACTATCATGCCTGGTTTAAACCGTTCGAGCATTATGAGCGGCATTCCAACTTCAGCCATGTAGGCGTCCAGAGCTGTATAAGCTTCTGTATCCACTACGTCCCTTAACGAGCGATCAATGTCGTAGGTTAACTTTTGCAGCATCTGCGCCTGGATGTTTAGGTCGTTAATGGATGAGATATCAGTCTCAAAAACCAGTTCTGATGACGCCTCATAAGCTAGCTCGAACTCCTCGGGTAAAGGAAAGTCTTCCGGACGCAACAGATGGACTGTCCCGCCGAGATAAATAACGCTCATGCCGTCAGTGACTCGCCACACCGGGGCATCTGCCAAAACGCTTGCAGTGAGCTGAAATAGCATGATTACCAGCATCAGCGCAAAAGTGCTTGTTACTTTAACAGGACTGCTAATTGAACGGCCTCAGCGAATTTACAGGGTGCAGCCTTAAAGGTAGCATGCTCAACCTATGCATAACAGTTTCTAAATCAGCCTCTCTTTGAGCGGTCATAGTATGGCAAAACTACTGTTTCGAATGCGCAACGTGCCCGATGACGAGGCAGAAGAGGTTCGTGAACTTCTGGAGGAAAACGAAATAAAATATTTCGAGACATCCGCCGGACACTTGGGAATCTCCATACCTGGTCTGTGGCTGGTGAACGAGCAACAATTTGACGAAGCTCGTGCCCTGTTAGATGGATATCAAGAAGCGAGAAGGGCGCGGGTCAACTCTCATTATTTAGAGCAAAGAGAGGAAGATTCCATCAGAACAGTCTGGCAAAGTTTCCGCGCAGAACCGGCGCGATTTATTTTATATATTGGGCTGGTTCTACTTGTTCTGTTTTTATCACTGAGATTCTATGTGTCGTTTTAAAACTCCTAAAGTGTTGGCCATCTCAGCTTCTAGTGCGGCTTGCCACACTTTAGCTTAGACAAGCACAATAGGCATAAACCCGCTGAAGAGTTCTCATGGCGCTGGCTGCTTTCGCTAATCAAGAGCTCACTTTATTGCTTCCTGTCGATAAGCCACTTTACTCACCCACAACTGTGTTATATAACGGTGATGTGGAACGTTAGCGGTTCTAACAGGGGGAACTACCTAACATCTTTGCTACCCTGGAATCGAAAGGAGGTGATCCCATTAGTAGTCAATCTATTAGGGGAGCCTCCGGTTGTCTAGTCTAGTTAGACTTGTCTACCTGACTTGCATGGCTGGAGGGGACTCTACTTTGTTGGTGTCCTTAGCTCCCATACTTAGAAGGTCCCATCGTTGTTTTGGGTGTGCTTTGCGCATGTAAGATAGCGGTGGGACTTTTTTAAAAAGCTGTAGCCTTGCGGACTCCGAGATAACTGTTGAGCCGTGGCGGAAAGACTTTTTTGGTGAGCATCTGCTGCGCCTGCAACTTCTCCTCTTCGTCCATATGCCGTAGAAAATGGAATTTCCCTGATTCCATCAACGCGATGGGAACACCGCCTTGATAAAGCGCCCGGTTACCGGCCAAGCGGGCGAGCTTTCTGGTAGGCAAGATCAGATTGATCAAATTGGCGGGATCGGTTGCCGACAAACAGTAATAAGGAACAGGCGCCGGGGTTTCACGAGTGCGCTTGAATTTGCGCAGACTGTCGATTGTCTCTGCAAAAGCAAACTGCTCACCGCCAACACCAGAGATAAAGCGCCCCCCCCGAATAATGCCCTTTAGCTCCATCCTTCGATAGACAGCCAATAGCGCTCTCCAGGGCGGCGACAGCGACTCTTTCTCAATGAGAGCCCGAAAGACTACGCCCCACCGCTGCAGATAAATAATTGACAGACGCTCCATTTGCTCGCCGTCAAGCGCGGCCTCACTGCGGCGGTTCTGCTGTTCGTTGGCCCCGGGGAAGGTTTGCAGCAGAGACCAGCGCCCCGCGTCCTCAAACCCAAACATGGCTTTTCGGCTCCCTTTCATAGAGACTCTCGACCGGCGTTGGTTCGGCGTCAGGAGTGCTCTTAACCCGTTAAACGAGTCACTGCAAACCCTACCAATGCTGACCAACTCTGCCAGACCTTCCTCCAATTGCGATTTACGCAAATCAGTTCGACTCTGTATCTGATCGAGAAAGCTCGCGCCGAATGTCAGCAGGTCCGCTTCGATACAATTGGCCAAATCAGAAAGTATCTGCACCTGGTTGTCGTCAGTTTGGGTCTCTGCCAGAGCTTTCCAAATGTCCTGATTAGTTCTGGCGAGCAGGCTGACTGGCGTACTTTTAACTGGACCGGCACTCCGTCTACTCTGTGCTGGTAAACCGCTCTGTTTTCGGCGGATTTGTGTTGCGGGTAATAGGTATCGCCCCCAGATCACCTTACCGCTGATACACATCGCATCAAGCCATTCCGGCTCATAGCCGGGAATTCTTGCTGGAAAAATATCCGATTCCCAGCTCACCGCAGGTGCCGTGCTTCCATCAAGGATTTTAAGGGTGTTGTGCAATCGAGTCTGACCATCCAAACCAGACTCCAGAGGGTGATCATCAGAACGGATCGGCAGCAGCTGCTGATACTCAAACAGGTATTCGGTGAACACTGCCAACGAGACTGGCTTGATTTTCTTTTTGTGCTGATCGATCGTATATCGATGAATTCGCTGCAAGAGCTTGCGCTCACACCACTCTGTTGGTGGCGTTTTCCCAGTCACTGCAAGAGCTGCCTGACTCACAGGAGTGAAATGGCCCTGAAAAGCAAAACCTTCCACCTCAAGAGCCAGCAAAGCCTGATACACATCAGATTGCGGTAGTGCCGACTCCACGGCAAGGCGCTCCGCGGCAACAGGCCCCAAACATTCCAGACGTCCGCGGATAATCTCACGCAGCGCATCAGCTTTGTTCCAAGTCTCTGAGTACAAAACCTCAGGCAGCGACAGTCGAATCAGCTGCTCCGGGAAAACCGCCCTGTATCGTGGCAACTGTTCGGTAGCAACCCAGAGCGGTTTCGCCAGCTGCGTCAACAACATGATTCGGCCCGTATCCATCAGAGACTGGTGCCATGCTGGCTGAGCCATGCTGTCAAATTCCTGGGGCAGAAAATATCCGGCACTTAACAGCGCATCATGCAACTCTTCAGCATTACCCACAGATGGCCAAGCCTCTCGCCGAACCCTTTGAATCGCCTGCTCATCTAAGACACTGAAATCTTTTGCCTCAGCAGAATCTGCCCACCTGCGATTACGAATCGCGTTCGTCCTGCGCTCTTCAAAGGGCGCGTCGTCAAGGAAAGCATAGGGCCTGGCGTTAATGATCTCTTGCGCAAAAGGCGATGGCTCACGAAGATCTTTCGCCACCAGTGTCAATTCTTTGCCCTCGATCGCCGCAATCAGCTGCTCTAGTTCATCAATGTCCATGGCCTCTGTCAGACAGTCGTGGATAGTCTGATTCACTAGTGGATGATCTGGCACCTCTCTGTGACCGATAATATTTTCCTGACAGGCGATCTGGTCGGGAAAGACGTGGGCCACCAGATCCTCTGCATCCATCCGCTGAAATTGTGGCGGGACACGCTTACCCGCCCGATTACGCTGAACAGCCAGAGAACGAGTAGCATTCCACCGCCAGCGCACGTCAAACATTGGTGCATCCAGCATCGCCTGGATCAGGGTATCTCGAACCGTTGCCGTCTGCAGGTAACGATAGACTTCATCAAGGGGAAAGCTATGAACAGAACCAAGCGAAATGACGATGCTGTCTTCATTGGCTGCTGCCTGAAGTTCAAAGTTGAACGACTTACAGAACTTTTTCCGTAACGCCAAACCCCAACCCCGGTTCAAGCGACTGCCGAAAGGCGAATGAATTACGACGTGCATATCGCCGACTTCGTCGAAAAAACGCTCCATCACAAGCGTGTCCCGGCTTGGCATTACGCCAAGCGCGTTCATGCCGTTCTGCAGATACTCCACCAGCTGAGAACTAGCACTGCGCGGAAGGGCAACCGACTGCTCCAGCCAACGCTCGGCAGCAGAAACCGATTCACTGATGAGCAGATCCGCGATCTGGTTTCTCAGTTTCGAGACTTGCTCAGAAAGCTCCCGGGTTCTGCCCGGACCTTCGCCGAACCAGAATGGGATGGTGGGCTGTAATCCTTCTGCATCGCGAACCCGGACTTTTAGGCCGTCAACCCTGAGCATTTGCCAGGCGTGAGTCCCAAGAGTAAACACGTCTCCAGCTGCGGCCTCAAGCGCAAAGTCCTCGTTGAGAGTTCCGACAACTGTGTCATCCGGATCCAGTACCACCTGATAATCGAACATGTCCGGAATGGCTCCCCCATTGGTCAGGGACACAAGATTAGCGCCGCGTCTGGCATGCAACTTACTGTTGATGAGATCTAGATGCAGGTAGGCACCACGCCGTCCTCTTCTTGTCGAGTAGCCTTCTGCGAGCATTTTAATGAGCGTTTCAAATTCGTCTTTATTCAGATTCCGATAGGGGTAGGCATTGACGAACAACTCAAACAGCTGTTCCAAGTCCCAGCCCGCAGGTTCTACTCCATCCTTTGTGGGTAAGCCTGGCGATGACACTTCTGCGACTATTTGCTGCGCAAGAATGTCCATTGGTTTTTCGGGCATGACGATCTGATCAAGCTCACCCTCCTGAATGCCCTGCAATAATGCAGTCGCTTCAACCAGATCATCCCGGGTCAGAGGAAAAAGTATGCCCTTGGGTGTGGCGTGCACCGAGTGCCCACTTCTTCCTACCCGCTGCAGAAATACGGCAATACTCTTAGGAGAAGAAAATTGCACGACTAAATCGACCGATCCGACATCGATACCAAGTTCCATTGATGCCGTGGCTACCAGCACCTTGAGATCGCCCGCCTTAAGACGCTGCTCTGCGTCGTAGCGATGGTCTTTGCTCATGCTGCCATGGTGGGAACAAACACCGGCATCCCCCAGCCGCTCACTAAGTGCCAGGGCCAACCGTTCGGACAGCCTTCTTGTATTGACAAAAATCAGTGTCGTTTGATGAGTATTGATCAGAGTGACCAGACGCTCGTAGAGCTCTTCCCAAACTTCATTGCTCATTATCGCGCTCAGAGGCGAGCCCGGCACCTCGATACGGAGGTCTCGCTTGCGACAGAAACCGGAATCCACGATGTCGCATTCGATGGCCTCTTCATGTGAACTGGCTCCGCCAATCAAATACCGAGCAACCATATCAATAGGCCGCTGGGTCGCCGAAAGGCCGATTCTCTGAAGGTGCTGACCACTACTTTTACTACACAGCAATCGAAGTCTCTCTAGAGAGAGCGCGAGGTGAGAACCCCGTTTATCACCCAGCAAGGCATGAATTTCATCGACGATTACAGTAGAAACAGTGGCAAGCATGGCGCGCCCACTGGCACTGGTGAGCAACAGATAAAGGGATTCCGGTGTGGTGACCAGAATGTGCGGTGGATGTCTGGCCATCCTCTGGCGCTCACTGGCCGGCGTGTCGCCAGTTCTCACGCCAACCCGAATATCTACAGGAGGCAGACCCAATAAATGCAACTGCTCGGCAATACCGTCCAGTGGTTGATCGAGGTTTCTCTGAATGTCGTTACTGAGCGCTTTCAGTGGAGACACGTAAAGAATATGAACCCCTTCTTCCAGCTGATTCCTTAATCCTTTCTGAAGCAAAGCATCAATCGAACCGTAAAAAGCAGCCAGCGTTTTTCCGCTGCCGGTGGGAGCAGAAATCAATGTATGACGACCAGCCTTGATAGCCGGCCAGGCATTCATCTGAGCGGAGGTGGGCGCACCAAATTTTGTCCGAAACCAGTTCTGGCTTGCAGGGTGGAATTGCCGTAGAGCGGATTCTGCTGACATATTTTTGCACCGGAAGAGTGCCAGTTACTGTATAAAAATACAGGTTAATGAAGGTAAGAAAGATTTTCAAGACAAGCGGCTGAATTGACATCAGCGAAGGCGCTGGCTAAGTTTACGAGCATGTCAGATACAGACGACAACTTCGGAACAGCTAAGAGCCTCGGTGCCCGCATTACAGGCTACGGCCGCGCTGCCTGGCGGGAGAATCGACAGTTCTTGCTGCTGCTGAGCTGCATTGTTTTTTTCAAAAGCGCTATCGCCGACCTCAGCTCCATTTCCGGCGCCTCGATGTTGCCGACCTTGCTGGATGGAGACAAAGTCTGGGTGAACAAGCTCGCCTATGATGTGAAAATTCCTTTCACAGAAATTTCACTGGCCGAGCTCTCCAACCCCCAACGTGGAGACATTATCATCATTGACTCTGATCGCGCCGGCAAGCGGCTGGTAAAGCGGATAGTCGGGATCCCAGGCGATACAATTTACATGCAGGACAATACCCTCGTCATCAATGGCGTGCCTGCCGTTTACGAAGTGCTTTCCCGCGACTCAGAGTCGATCATTATTTCCGAGCAACTGCCTGAGGGGGCTCATCAGGCCCGCCTGTCAAGCCGGTACGTTAACCGCTCCGGTCGCAGCTATGGGCCGAGCGTGGTGCCAGATGATCAATACTTTGTACTCGGTGATAATCGGGATAACAGCGCCGATAGCCGGATTTACAGTTTCGTGCCCCGGAGCGAAATTATCGGGCGTTCAAGCTCTGTGGTTTTTTCACTCGACAGTCAAAATAATTATCTGCCGCGAGGCGAGCGCTTTCTGGCAGGTCTGGAATAACGAAGAAGCATCCGGGAAGCTAGCATGCGCAGGCATCACAGATGCTTATGCGCGCCGACATTCAGCCAGCCCAGCGGCCAACAAGGACCACTCATGAAACATATCACTCTATGCAGGATCATCAGCCCCACGGGCAAGGCGCTGCTCTCCTTGCTATTCTGTTTCTTTGGCGCCTCGCTGGCTCAGGGTTTTATCTGGTCGCCCGAACTGCAAGTGGGCTCGTCATTGCCCGAATTACGCGCCCAAGATCAGCAAGGAGACCTTCGCAGCTTCGAAGATCTCAAAGGTGGAAACGGGATGCTCTTTATGCTCAGCCGTTCCTTTGACTGGTGACCTTACTGTAAAGCTCAGCTCGTGCAGCTGACAAATATCGCAGAACAATTTGAAGCCATGGGTGTGTCCGTGGTTGCAATGACCTACGATTCGATTGAGATTCTTCAGGAGGTTTCTGAAGAGGAAGGAATCAGTTTTACCCTTTTACGTGATGAGGGTATGACACACGTGAACCGGCTGGGTATTCTCAACAATACGGACTATGAACCGGGGCAGCGAGCCTATGGTGTTCCCTATCCAGGCATCTTTCTG
>DORE01000199.1:8822-9962 GCA_003514305.1 Gammaproteobacteria bacterium
CCGGACTTCATTGACATTCTGGCTGCAGCCGCTGAGTTCTGATGCGGCCTTCCATAGGCCGCTCGCCGCGGCTAAAACTGAGTGGTCGGGTCGATCTGCTTCACTGTCTGACCAAAGCCGTCCGACAGACCAGCAACGTTCAAGCGCCGTCGCGTCGGTGTCGGGTCTCACACGACGTTCAATCTGTGATCCAATGGCGTCTTCCGTGAAGGGACCCAGCCGTTTGAATACGCTAAATCAAAGCCCGTCATTATGACTTTATTGCCTCAAAACGGAGCGGTCTTTCAAGCAAAGCCCATTTATCTGGTCGCTGTTCTGGTTGCTGGACTGTTTTTCCAGACTTCTCTGGCTCAGACTCAATACGAGATACCCCGAACAATATCGAAGCCGACGATCAACGGAGAAATAGCCGCGCAAGAATGGGACGACGCTCTTTCGATCAACATCACTGTAGAGACAGAGCCCGGGGAAAATTTGCCGGCCGAAGTCGCAACCGAAGGGCTCGTGATGGAAGACGGCGAGACGCTTTATGTAGCATTTATAGCTGAAGACCCGAGGCCTTCACAAATCCGCGCTTTTTATCGGGACCGGGATCTGCTCTGGGACGACGATTGGGTCGCTGTCATCCTGGACACTTTTAACGACGAACGCAGAGCGTTCGAATTTTACGTCAACCCTCTTGGTGTTCAGGCGGACGATATTTTTGACGATGTTAATCAGCGGAGAGACGAGGCATGGGATGCAATCTGGGACAGTGCCGGTCAAGTCACCGACTCCGGCTATTTCGTTGAAATGGCTATTCCACTCAAACAACTGAGGTTCTCGCCTCAAGACGGCCCACAAACCTGGGGGCTGAACTTGTTGCGTTATTATCCCAGAGACCGAGAAACCAATCTTTCAGTCGTCCCAGTCGACCGAAACATTTCTTGTTACCTTTGCCAAATATCCAAAGCCGAAGGTTTTTCTGACCTTGAACCGGGCATCAACGTTGTCGCCATACCTACATTGGTTGCTGCCTCTACAGAGACTCGCAATCCAGCCGACGGCGAATGGCTCGGTGGAGAGCCCGATCCACAAGGCAGCTTCGACGTGCGCTGGGGGATTACTCAGGATACTTACTTAAACGCAACCATCAACCCC
>DORE01000010.1:0-2404 GCA_003514305.1 Gammaproteobacteria bacterium
TGCCTTTTGAACACAGTCGGCATTAACCCAACGAATGACTCCCTTGTCTATATCAGCGACCTGGAAGAGTAACGGCGCCTTGGGATCACGAGCACTTCCTTCTACGCAGATTATTTCACCCATCCACCAAGCATCAGGATTGTCGTCCATTCGCTCAGGCGCATCCCAAACAATAACGATGTCACCAGCTGTCGCTTTTTGAAAAGCGGGCTGAATTTTTGGCTGCTTAATAATGCAATGGTCAACGCTCATGACAAACTCGTCCCGTAATATATGATCTACTCATTAGTCGCGCTAATGGCAATGAGAATTTATTCTGATTCCTTTATTCGAATCACCGGCTTAATTTCGCCAGGCAGTTAGTTGACTGCACTGACTCAAGTGGTACGTCATCTTCCACTAGTAGTTATAAATACTTAGCATCGGTTTAAGACTGCCGATGCTTTTTTGTGTTTAGTCGTCATAGTTGCTGACATTCAGCGCAAACGCAGCAAAGTACTTTCATGTAGCGGAGTGGTATCCCGCTGCACTCTTCACACAAGGGTCTGAGCGGGCGGCGACGGTTGTCCGCTTTTTTATGGCTGCGCAATCGCATGCCATCTCCTGTCCTTAGAGCATTGAGTTGTGTTGCGTGCTTAAGCAATATGCACAAGCTGTTAAGCCGATTTCATAAATTTGCGTAAAGTCGGCACCTATCAACCACTAGATCGTAAAGGTACTAAATGTTCAGCCTTCCAATTTCCTTTAGATTGTTGGGAGTCGTGATTCTTGGCTCAGCCTTTTTTTCAATGGCACAAAACAAGAGAGACGCTGCTCTACTGGGCGGAACGTTTCTATTCGGACTGGGAGCAATCGAACTTGTCTTGAGGTTTGGAGGCCTTTAGAACAAGCAGTAGGTTGATCATTAAAAAACCGCCCTCAATAAAGCGGTTTCAAAAGCCGACTTATCCCCATCACTACATATAAGTCGTGACGAGTAAACAGTACATTAGAAGCAGTACATATGATGTACTTGTCGTTCCTGTACAGATGTGTCTAGGTAAGTAGCAACGAAATCTTTATCGGTGAACCAGTATCAACTTGAACTCTACCTATAGCGTCTGAACGGATATACAGTGAGGTCCCCCATTGCCCGGCCTGTTGCTTGCGACGGGTTTTTTTATGTCCCGACGCTATCGCTGGAGATATAACAAAGTCCCCCACCACATAAGTAGTGAAGGGTTCCACTCTCTTGTAAAAAAGCTACGTGAGTCAAGGCTCACTTTTCTGTATCTCCAGCTGCAGACGAAGACTTATTGAATCAAGAACCACAGGTACAGCCACAAGCTCCAGCCGAGTCGTGGCATGGTTCATTGTTTGGGTGGCCTGTTGCACAGGCATCAGAACAAAAGCTCTGATTATTCCTTACCACTGCTGAAGAGCCGGTTACTTCGCAGCTGCAGCTAGGGCAAGCGCATTTAACGAGTGTTGCAGTCATCCGTTTCATCCATCTCATTTGTTAATAGCAGGAAATAGATAAAGTTTGCCTGAGCAATTGATGAGAGTTGCACAACTTAGCGATAATGGTTCTCATTCCTGAAATGACAGCGGCAATATCTGCGCCACCAAGATTTGCATATGCTGTATTTGGTATATCAGCTAGCGATACTCCGACAAAAGTAGAAACAAAAAAGATAGTGTTAAAAAATTTAAATCGATCAATGCGATGTTTGCGGCTCTCTTCCCGTGAATACACCATCGCAGGTATTGATTACTTACATCGCCCTCAATCGAGAGATTTATTCGGGGTTTCTTAACCCTCCACTGGGTAGATCGTTGGGATCTCTTCTCTTGAAGACAACATTTATGAGTAGTCCCAACCCCTTGCCTTGCAGATGGAGCTGATTTGCTCCCGAGACATCTCCACTTCACGACCGATTGCCGAATAACTCCACCCAGCTATCCGCAACTCCTGAATTCGCTGCAGCACCTCTGTTTCCATCACCAGCCCCTCCGACCCAGACCTACTAAATATGGCTTCTGGAGATAGTTCAGTGCGAACCTCTAGGTATCAATGCTGTGGATGATTTGATTACCGGCGGCCAGAACTATTGCTGATCGCCGATCCGTGGACCATCTCTAACCGATCAATCGGGGGTACCCGGATCGAACCGGGTTAGTTCTTTACCGGGCAAGCGTAGGCGTCCATCTGAATCTCGCGAGTCACGGCTGCCATCCCATCAACGTCACCAAAGGCGCGATACAAAGCAAGCTGTTTGTTCAGCTCTTCGCAACGGTTGCTGAAGCCGAATCGGGATTGAGTTGAAGTTGTCATGTCTTTGATTGAGTGGGTGAGCCTCAAATATGTGAGGCTTTGATCTGCAGTGATCAGCCAGCTACTGCTGAAATGCTGTACGGAGCTTCA
>DORE01000010.1:2715-2876 GCA_003514305.1 Gammaproteobacteria bacterium
CTGTACGGAGCTTCAGGGGAGCTTGTGGGCATGGGGTCGAGCTTGCCAAGTGCCAATGCTTTGGCGCGGACATACATCTGACTTGAAGTTGCACCAGCTGCTTCCATCGCCTTGGCGACGACATCCCAGTTGCGGATTTCAGTAGACATTTGATTTTGATC
>DORE01000160.1 GCA_003514305.1 Gammaproteobacteria bacterium
GGGGCGTCAGCCCTCTCAAATGCTATTATCATGATAGTAAACCACTCTATAAATATCAATCTCATTATACGAAGTGAATACAAATGGCGAGGCATAGGGGAACTTACAAACCGGAACGCTCTGAGCCTTATGAGTTATCAAGAGGACGGCTCGAAGGATTCTTANNGGTGGGATATTTCTGCCGCTTCCCCCCCACATTGATCATGCTGCTCTTCAAGACATTTTTGACGAGGAGGAATTGACTACTCTTAATTATTACCACCTCGCGTCTGCCACGAATTACGAAATGATCCTGACAAAATGGGAAAGAGGAGCAATACCTGAAATCAGCAAAGCCATACTCGTTAAGGGAAACAAATTGCTCAAGAGCTTTGGCGTAATTTTGATTCGATTTTGAGTTGCCAAGATTAACATTCTGTGTAATCCAGTCCGGTAGCTCTTCGCCATAGAAATTCTGTATTGCCGATAAAAACACTCTCTCGTAATTGGATTGCTCAATGTTATTGACTGTTTCAGCTCGATCAGTCAGCTCTGCTGCTGCAACTTTAGCTCGATCAGTCAGCTCTACTGCTGCATCTAAAATTCTAGTAAATCTCGC
Organism: Gammaproteobacteria bacterium; assembly: GCA_003514305.1. Taxonomy (GTDB): domain Bacteria; phylum Pseudomonadota; class Gammaproteobacteria; order Pseudomonadales; family Pseudohongiellaceae; genus UBA9145. The sequence goes on from DORE01000160.1 coordinate 599, forward strand.
TATTCCTGTGCGATCAGCATATGTAAACTGCGAAGTGTGCTTCTGGTTGGACCGGGTGCGTGGAGTGAAATTTCCATCCATCCCGGGATTCCTTCAAAATATCAATACTGACACACTACTCAAGAAAGACTTTGATCAATTTCGTGGTAAAGAGCCTCACCCTGTAATGGCGAAAGCAGGGTTTTCCCATTTGCGTCCGTTTTTCCATAGGGCTGTGCGCTAGCCTGAATTTCGGATTCCTCGACTTCAAACTTTGTGAATTCCATGTGTCTTTCAGCCGCCATCTTTGATGGTATGGCCTTGTTTTCTGCCAGCCAATGATTGACAGTGGCAGCGGAGGCAGTAGTCTCTGGTACGAAGTCGATAGCGATGATGGCTTATTGGTCACAATTTGCCCGTTCCGGTAACCCTAACAGAGATGGCTTGCCGGCTTGGCCTCCATTTAACCCGACAGAACAACCGCATTTGAGACTGGATGTAGTAATGGCTCAAGGACAAAATGACAGGAGAGAACGGCTCGATGCTATGGACGCATATTACGCAGAGAAGTTGACACCGTAATTTGGTTGTCTACTATTTTTTATCGTGAATATTGTAGAAAACTGGTTTGATGAGCTGGCGACTGTAGTGCCCTTTGATAATTCTCAGTAGTCTCAACGGTTGCTAATGCTAGCCAAGCATCGAATTCTATAGTCGTCATTGGTAAATGAAACTAAAGGAGTATTAGAATGAATCGAATATGTCTAGTGGCAGGTTTTTCCTTAATTTTCTCAGCTTTTACTGTAGATGCTGAAGAGCAGATTATTAGTAAAGCAGATTTGACAGATCGTGTCCTAGGTTTCTGGAACGGACAATTACTTGGAAATTACATCGGCTTTCCTTTTGAGAATCTTTATAGTGACGAAGCGATACCGATATTAGTCGAACGTATATATACCGCCGATTATGATGAATCAATTCCGCTGAAAATCCATGACTCTGACCGTCGGGGCTACATACCGATACTAGCAAGGAGTCTCGGAGGCGCCTTTAGTGACGATGACACGGACATCGAGTTTGTTACACTGCACGCGGTCGAAAAGCACGGGCTTGACATTACCTATCCAGAGATTACCGCTGCTTGGAAAACCCACATCAACGATTTTATATGGGTTGCTAATCGCGAAGCCCGTAATCTGATGGAGCAGGGTTTCATCGCGCCGGATACGGGCCGCAAAGAAAACAATAAGCACTGGTTTCAGATTGACCCTCAATTGGTTAATGAAATCTGGAGTGCGTTTTACCCCGGCATGATCGAGCAAGCAACCAAGCGAGCATTATGGGGTGCACGCATCACCAACGATGATTGGGGCACACATCCGACTATCGCTTATGGCGCAATGATCAGTGCTGCCTTTTTCGAAGATGATGTTGAGAGGCTAGTTGAGCTCGCCGTTGATGCAGTTCCGAGCCGCGGTCCCTTCTCAGAGGGGTTGAGAGATGTAATTGATTGGCATAAAAAATATGATGATTGGCGCGTCACTCGGCAGCTAATTCACGACAAATATTGGGCCTATGCTGAGGGAGATTTTACCGCGCCGGTTAGCATAGTCTCTTCGCTGAATAATGGTCTGACCGGTATCATGGCTTTATTATATGGTGAAGGTGACTATACGAAGACGGTAGGTATCGCTACTTCAGCAGGCTATGACTCCGATAATCAGGCAGCGACCCTTGGCGGTTTAATTGGTGCGATGAAAGGTATGCGAGGCCTTGATGATGACGTGATCCAGCGTATGAGGACTTTGGACTCACAATGGGAATGGGAAGAACCATTCAATAATACTTATGTCAATATTTCACGGGACGAGATTCGATTGCGTACACCGATTACGGGAATCGCTGACCGCATTGTCGCAGTTGCCGAGCAGGCTATTAGACAAAATGGAGGGCGCATGGTACTCAGGAATGATGAAGTTTACTACGTCGTAAACGCAGACCTTTAGAGCTAATTTATGATCTGCTGCGCTTGTGTGACGCCGGTTAAAACTGCCGTAAAACTAATGGCGTAAGCGAGGGCTAATTGTTCAGTACATGACTCTCGGTAGGCGCGTGGCATTCATCCCGTGTAATAAACTATCGAAACGGTGTCGGCAAAGGCGTAAAGCGCCAGCGGACAAAGGCCAGACGAAGTGTTGTTTTCACCGGTGTGCTAGTGCTTACATCCGCCGTTACATCATATCGGTAAGCACTTAGGAGTTAGCGTATGACCGCCAAATCTAATAATTTATAGATTTCCTTTCTGTTACCTCTGTTAATCGACTCCAATGGCAGCAGCCCCCGGACGCCTTGGATCGGAATAACCATAGAACAAGCCGTCCTTTCGCATCACTGTCTGCAGACTTCCCATGCCTGCACTGCGCTGACTGAAGTTGATCTTGTGTCCCTTCTCGATAAGCCACTTCACGGTGTCTGGACTAATGCCGCTCTCGATTTCCAGGGTATCTGGTCTCCACTGATGATGAATACGCGGAGCCACCGCAGCATCGGCGATGTTCATACCGAACTCCAGAACGTTTAAAACCACCTGCATGTTAGCGCTGATAATTTTCGAGCCGCCGGGACTGCCTGTCATCAAGATGGGCTGACCATCTCTGGAAACCATCACCGGTGACATGGAGCTAACCGGACGGCGGTTCGGGCTAATCAGGTTGTTCTCGCTGCCCATAAGACCGAAGGCATCGGGTATGTCCGCGCGCAGAGTGAAATTACCCATGTTGTTGTTCATCAATATGCCGGTGCCATCGATGACCACGCCGGAGCCGAAGGAAAACATCAAGGTGTAGGTGTTGCCCACCATATTGCCTTCGCTGTCGACCACCGAGTAGTGTGTTGTTTCATCGCTTTCATAGATGGCCAGATCGCCTGGAGCGATGTCATCGGAAGAGAGGGCGTGGTCCAAGGAGATTCTGCCGGCAAGGTCTTTCGCGTAAGCCTTGCTGATTAGAGCCTCGGTTGGTACCTCGACAAAATCAGGATCACCCAAATATTTGCTGCGGTCGGCATAGGAAAACTTCATTGCTTCCGCCATGATATGAAGGGCGTCGGCGCTCTCCGGTCCCATTTTTGCCAGCGGAAAGTTCTCCAGAATATTCAGCATTTGGATAACATGCGTTCCGCCGGAGCTTGGCGCTGGCATGGCTGCAATATCGTAGCCGCGAAAAGTGCCGCGCACTGGTTCGCGTTCCACCACGTTGTAATTGGCGAGATCTTCCATGGTGATAAGACCATTGTGAGCCTCCATGTCGGCGACTATTTTCTTGGCCACGCTGCCACTGTAGAAGGCCTCGACACCGTATTCGGCAATCTCGGACAGTGTCCAGGCGAGATCAGGCTGCTTGAACAACTCTCCCACTTCGTAGTTAGTGCCGTCTGCTTTGTAGAATTTACGCAGGCTGGCGGGGTTGTTCTTCAGGCGCTGGCTGCGCGCCAAATCATCGGCCAGGTCATAGGTTACCCTGATGCCGTCGCGGGCTAGGCGTATCGACGGCTCCAACACCTCCGCTAAACTCAGCGTGCCGTACTCCTCAACTATGTGTGCAAGCCCTGCCACCGAACCCGGTACGGCAGATGACTTGTGTGAGAAGCGATAGGTTTCGTTCATGGCCACATTGCCTGCAGCATCGAAGAACATGTCTTGCCGGGCGGCAGCCGGTGCAGTCTCGCGAAAGTCGATGGCAATTGTTTTGTCTAACTCCGCCACATGCACGAGCATAAATCCGCCGCCACCGATGTTACCGGCTCGCGGTAGCGTTACCGCCAGCGCGAAACCAAGCGCGGCACCGGCATCGATAGCGTTGCCACCCTTGGCCAGAATCTCTGCAGCAATCTCACTAGACAGTGCATTATGGCTCGCTACCATGCCGCGCTTGCCCATAACCGGATGATTGATTGCACTGTATTCAAAAAGCGGCTGCGAGGAGGCATCTTGGGCGATGGACTTAGCGCAAGGAGTTATCGCGAAAGTGCATACAAGCGCGTAATAGAAAATTCTGGTTAGCATGATGGTAGCCCCGAGAAGGATATGAAAAGTGAATACTGGTTATTCCTGCCTTACCTGAAATGACCCGTGCAGATAATCGTCTGGTCGAATGTTCTCATAGCGTTGAGCCTGTCTGCCTGCAGCGGTTAGAAATGTAACCTCGACGGCAACAGTTTCATAACCGGCTAATCCAAAATGTACCGGCTGATTGCTATGGCTATTATAGCCGTCGCCGGTAGTAACTAATCGTGTGCCGATTAGGTTACCCGAATTATCGAAAAGACGAACTTCCGCTCCGGCCCGGTTCATGATTCCCTGTTGATCACTTACTGTAACCTTGAGCGATTTCTTGCTCGAAGCTTTGGGCAAGTCGTTTCTAATCATCGGGTGTCGGCCAGCGATGTTGTAGCCTTCAGTCAGTGAAATGTCCAGATCACCATCTTCATCGAAGTCGGCCCACTGTACGCCGTGGTCTCCACCGTTGAGTGCAGTCTTCTCAAGATTAAGCTCCCGGAAAGCCTCTCCCAGATTTTTAAAAAGGCGGTCGTGGGGTGAGCGCACTCCATCGTTGTCATGGTAGCCTGCGACAAACAGATCGAGCAAGCCGTCGTTGTCAAAGTCTCCCCAACTCGCCCCTACCATGTGATCGCTGCCGCTAATTCCCAGCGCGTTGCTGGTTTCATGAAACCCACCTTCGCCGTTGTTCTGATACAGCTTGTTGATTCCGTAGGTAGCGATGAACAAGTCAAAATGACCGTCGTTGTTATAGTCACCCACCGTGCAATCGACGCCGCCATCACCTCGCTCCCGTACACCACCTTCCATGCTCAACTTTGCGGCCACATCGGTGAAGCTGCCGCGATCGTTTCGGTACATGGCATCTTTGCCGGCGCCCTGATTGGCTAAAAACAAATCCAGCAGGCCATCCTGATTGTAGTCGAACCAGCATGCGCCGACCGTCGCTCGTTCGTCATTCAGCCCGACTGCAGCACTTACCTCAACAAATTCGTCATCAAGATTGCTGAACAACACATTAGAGCCAACACGATCCGCGACGAATAAATCCAGCGTCCCATTGTTATCGAAGTCGACCCAGCTAATCTGCCGAGTGCTGACCTGCGGTATGCCCACACCCAACTCGTCGGTCACATCGGTAAAGCCCTGAGATTTATCGTTGTGGAATAACTCGTTACCTTGCCTGTTGCTGCCTATATAAAGATCGAGATAACCATCGCCATCATAGTCGCCCCAGGCGATGGCTCTTCGTTCCTTGCCGCCAGTTGGCAAGCCCAGCGCAGGGCCGACATTGACGAAGCCGCCCAGCTCGTTGTTGTAAAGCCGAACGTCTCCGGTTTTGAATGACACTGCGAGGTCTAAGTCGCCATCGTTGTCATAGTCTCCCCAGGCATTGGAGAGTGCCATATTGCCGCCGAAGGTTTCTGCTTGGATGCGAGTGAAATTTGCAGTTAGGTCTTGTGCAGTAGATTCAGTAGCTACCAGAGACATGACTAGGGCAGGCAGGAAAGTTATACATATCGATTTGGATCGCACGGAATTATCCTTCGCATCAAAGCGGTGCATGTATTGAAATTGAACGCTAGATTCTAGTAAATATACATGAGTTTTAGGTTTTGGCCATTGTCCGGAGGCGTAAAAAAGCCCGATCATCTCCGATGGTCGGGATATTAAATATGGTGGACGGAGTAGTAGTTGATTCCGCAAATTAAGTAATTGAATTATGCGAATAGCGAATTTCTAAGTAACGAGTCATAGAATTATTTTATCTAATCGATAACGATCATAACCAGCTTTGCTGCAACGTATAGACACCTCGACAAGACAATTACCTTGCTTTAGCATCGATCAATAAAAACCAACAACAAAGATGTAGGTAGATAACCTATATGACATTATCGAGGTTGATATGAAACGTCGCTCTTTTCTCGCTGCTACCGCAGCCGCTGCGGCTTTTTCCCCGAGAATTTCCCAAGCTCAAGACTTGGCGCCAGCTCAAAATAGAGACTGGAGTGGTAATACTCCCCTACGTTACCCCGATCCAGATATAGTCGCGCTTGATAGTCGCTTCCAACGCTACATACTTTTTAATACACCAATTAAGCGTCACCACATAGGCACAATGTGGGCAGAAGGGCCAGCCTGGAATGGTGTCGGTCGTTATGTGGTTTGGAGTGATATTCCTAATAATCGACAATTACGCTGGATCGAAGATGATGATCGCGTGACTGAATTTAGACATCCTTCCGGCAATAGCAACGGTAATACTTTTGATTTTCAAGGTCGACAAATTTCCTGTGAGCATGGTAATCGTCGCGTGGCACGGTATGAATATGACGGAACAGTTACGGTAATTGCTGACAGTTATGAAGGCCAACCGCTCAATTCACCGAACGATGCAACGGTGCATCCTGATGGTAGCATTTGGTTTACCGATCCTCCTTATGGTATTCGCGGCAATTACGAAGGTAACCGAGCTGAACAGGAACAACCACTCTCAGTTTATCGAGTGGAACCAAGCAATGGTCAGATCAATCGGGTTACCGATGATATTGATGCTCCTAATGGTCTGTGTTTCGCGCCTGATTACTCCTGCCTTTATGTCGCGAATACTGGCGCCGGCAGGGACATAAAAGTCTGGGAAGTTGATGGAGATCGCTTGCGCAACGGCCGCGTCTTCGCTGAACTGATTGACCCAACAACCGGAAATCGAACTTCTGCCGACGGCATTCGCTGCGATGAGGATGGCAATGTTTGGGCAGGAGCGAGACCAGGCGTGCAAATTATTGCGCCTGACGGCGAAACCATTGGTGTCATACGCTTACCGGAAGTTTGCGCAAATGTCTGCTTCGGGGGCGCTAAACGTAATCGATTGTTTATGACTGCAAGCCAGTCACTTTATTCAGTTTTTGTCGGTGCAAGAGGAGCAGGTGTAGCCTAAGTTTTTTAATCTTTAGCAAAGATGAACAGGAATTTTTCTCTTTTCTTATTCGTTTGTGTGTTCCTTGTGATAGGTCCAACGCAAGGAATTGCCCAAACCCAGCCAGATCCTACTCGTTACGAATCTTCAATTCTTGCATTCGAAAATCAGGATTTTCTTAGTGCACCACCGAATCATGCAGTTTTGCTAGTAGGAAGTTCCAGTATTGGATTGTGGAACGAACAGGCACCTTCAGATCTTTCGCCATTTACAGTCATTCCTCGAGGGTTCGGCGGAAGCGTTATGAACGATGTGATTTATTATTTCGGTCGAATTGTCGCTAAGTATAATCCTCGTGCCATTGTATTATATGAAGGAGACAATGATCTCGCTTGGGGGCTGTCACCGGAAACTATTTTAAATCAATTGGATATATTGGTTGATATGATCAAATTAGAGCTACCGGATACCCGCTTATACATTCTTTCGGTAAAACCCAGTATTGCCCGGGCAAATCTTTGGGCTCTGGCTCAAGAAGTTAACGCAGGGTTTGCATTACGTGCCGAATCTGACGAAAAAATATTCCATATTGCCGTAGACACCTACTTGCTCGACGAGAGCGGTGGTTTTAGATCAGATCTTTATTTAACAGATTTTTTGCACTTAAACGCTACTGGCTATGATATTTGGGCCGACGTGATTCGAGCAGCACTCACAGTACAGGAAGCACCCCTAGAGAATTCATCCATAGGCACAAACTTCTACCTAACGACTTCGAAACTAATATCTGACTGTGTAAATTTGACTACCGAACCGGAAAGCGAATCACTGCCGATTACATTGAGTTTCAACCTTATTGAGTCTCAGCTAGTGATGACTGATTTTGCATTCAGGAATTCACGAACAAGTAAGTGCTCGGATCGATTAGCAGTTACTCTCGCTGAGGATAAATCTGTGGAATCAGCACTATATTGGACTGAAAAGTTGTATATACGCGGGGAAAGCACTAAATACCACTTGAACACAGAGTACTCCAGCATGCGAAACCCTGTCTCGGAAAACGGTGGCAAATTCATCTTTGACCAGATCGATTACTCGATAGCAGAATAGGCTAC
>DORE01000055.1:0-186 GCA_003514305.1 Gammaproteobacteria bacterium
GGCGATGGCCAATACTCAAAGCTCCTGACCAGCCTGGCCAAGGTCGACGTGCTGATCCTGGATGACTGGGGGCTGATGAAGCTGAGCGCGGAGAACCGGCGGGACTTGCTGGAGGTGCTGGAAGACCGACATGGCCGGCGCTCCACCATCGCCACTAGCCAATTACCCATCGAGGAATGGCACGGC
>DORE01000055.1:558-5883 GCA_003514305.1 Gammaproteobacteria bacterium
GCCTACAAGATCAATCTGCGGGGCGAATCCATGCGAAAACAGCAGGCAAAGTTGACGGGCACTGAGACTTCGGAGTAAGAAGAGAAACCCCGCGTCGCTACGCTCCGATGGGTGGCAGCCTTGCTCCGGTCCGGGTGGCAGGCTTCACGTGGAATGGGTGGCAACCTTCAGCGGTTTACGCATGTAATCCCATTCCTTTGGTTTCTGGCGCCCTGATCCCATGGGGAACAGGTGTGCAAAAATGCGGGTCAACACGGACCCGCATTACTAACTTCCTTTTCAGCCCTGTGAGCGCTTCAACGCTGCCTTTACAAGACTCAGTGGAGCAACACGATTCCCGCGGCCATCGAGACTGGCCAACAGGATGTTATTTTTGGGCGCTTTAGTCCGAATGCCGGCTATACGGAGCCGAAGCCCTGACAAAGTGATCTCGGCGTCCAGTGCACTCTCGGGCAGACCATAAAGCTCATGGCGGTCCAGGAAAGCCTGTCGCTCTTGCGTCATTACGACGCCGTCTTCACAGATGGTCGCAAGATTCAGCTTAAAACTGCCCGTGGTGTCACCATAGGTGGCACTTCCAGAAGTAATTTGCAGCCCAAGCTCTTTTGAACGCTCGGCCAATTTCGCTTCCAGTGCTGGACGAATGACGTTTTTCAGGGTGGGGCGGTCGATAGCATTTACTTGTGGCATAGGGTTTTCTTCGAATCAGAAGGGTATTAGAGATCGTTCGCGCAGTTGGCGGCTTGCAGGGACTGCTGATACAAATAGTCGAAGTCTTCTTTCTCAAGATGTCTTCGAGCGAGCTCAACAAACACTTGCGAAACGGAGACATCGGCGCCTCCACGGTGCTTCACCGCTTTACTGGCTTTTATGGCCTGATTTATCTCTGCCAGCTCTAGCCGTGCCGCTTCTCGTTGTTGCTGAAGCTCTTCAATCTCATTCCCAATTCGCCGCTTTGCTTCGTCTGTTGCGCTCGCCATCCGCGCTTTCAGACGCCGCTTTTCTTCATCGAGGTTGCCCATCGTCTCTATAAGCACGAGCCGACGCTGGTGTAGATTTACGAATTTTTCGGCCATCACTTTCACGCCCCCCATGCCATATCGACATCTTCCCTGGCCACTCTCAGACGACCGCCTCGTGTCTCAATAACCAGGGTGTTTTTATAGACCCGCTTAACCTTGGCCAGCACTCGACCCAACCGGACCGTCTGCCCCCTTTTTACCTTTTCCATCTAACTTACCTCGCTTTGCGGTAAACCAATTTGAATGCTATTTAAGCGTAACTTTATCGCCTTTTTTTGTCAATCTTTTTGTATCTATTTCAAGCCTAAAAAGCGTAGATTATCTTTCCGAACAACAATAGCCGTCACCTGGAGTTTCCGGCCGGAAACAGATGATCCATGCTCAAAGAATCTTTATGTCTTTCCAGATGCTCAAGCGCCTGACTCCTTGGAACTGACGACTCAATGGGCAGGGGAACCACGTTAGAGCCAAAAGCCTTCTGAAACTGTTCGCCCAAATCGCCTTCGAATACAACACACCACAATCCGTTTCGCGTGACCAGATCCATCTCGAAACTCTCCATTTTCATATAGTTCTATATTAGATGGCACTATTTAATTCGAGTCAAAGTATTTTTGTTGAAAGTTTGACAAAAAAACCGGTAGGATGAGCCATTACTCACGTTCGCCGGTACTCGTGGCGACCTAACAGAAGGACCTACCCAATGGCGAAGCCCTTTGCCCCTAAGCTCAAACGCCCCATCAAAATTGCAGTAATCAACCGAAAAGGTGGCGTCGGCAAGACCAACACCACTATTAACCTGGCCTGTGAATTCGTGAATCGCGGGTACTCAACGGTGATCGCTGACACCGAGAAGGAAGGTGGTTGTGTCCACTGGCAAAGTTTGGCGGGTGATAACGCCAAAGTACCGGTGGTTGGAATGTATGACCCGATGATCAAGGTCAACATCAAAGCCTATGAAGGTTCCAACGACATCATCTTGATTGACACCGCAGGCATCATTGTCGATATGGACGATGAAGAAGACGGAAAAGCCAGCAAGATCAATAGCGCTGTCATGGCTATGGCAGACTACGTCATTGTTCCTCTACAGCCCGCACCCGCAGACTTCCGCGCAACAGAGATCTGCGTGGAATCACTCAGCAAGATTCAAGAGTTTCGCGATGGAGCTCCGTTTTTCCGGGTTTTGTTGACCAGTACCCGCGCCAATGAAGATTTAACCAGGATGGCCTTGGAATTATTCGGGGAGGACTACCCCTACCCAGTTTTCAAGACAACCATTCGTCGCTCTGAAGAGTTCAAGAAAGCCCACGCCTACGGCCAGGGCATCGTTGACTATGCCAAGCGATCGGAGTCTGCAAACGACATCCGAGACTTGGCCGACGAAATTCTGAAGGACCTGGATGAGGGCAAGGCATGAGCAAAAAGGCAGGCCTCAAAGCCGCTTTGGGTGGCGGCAGAAAAGAATCCACTGAGACCAGGGAAACTAGCAAACCCGTCGTTATTGCCGCGACTGGGGAACTTTGCCGTTTATTGATCTCATCGATCACCCCGGATCCTAACCAACCGCGCGAAACGTTCGATCCTAATTTCATTGATTCTCTGGCGCGCAAGCTCCAAAAGGACGGTCAGCATCAACCCATTACCGTAGTGATGACTGGACCTAATCAATACAAGATCCGCAATGGCGAAAACCGCTGGAAAGCTGCCCAAAAAGCCGGTTGGGAATATATCGACGCCATTGTTTATGAGTATGAGCCGGCGGAACTTACCGCCCCAGAGCAGGCAGAAATTCTTCGGAAGCAGAAGTCTGACAACGATGATCGACGCCCCCTGACACCCTGGGAAGACATCAAAGCCTGTGCACGGTATGTGGAACTGTCCGGGAAAAAGCAGGGCGAGGCCGCAGAAGACTTGGATCTCTCGAAAACCGATCTCAGCAAACGCCTGAAGATTTTCAACGGTCCCGAAGAGATCCAGATGCTTGTTCGCGCTGAAGCGCTGACCAACCTGAACACCCTTGGCAGCCTGGTTGAGTTATGGAAACTCGATCAGGAATACGCCGCGGCCGAAGCCCAGAAAATCCTTGAAGCTGGCCAAATTTCATCCGGGGCTGAACAGAAGTACGCCGCCAGGGTAAAAGCGCTTAAAGAGGGCAGGGAAGTACCAGGATCCAAACCTGCAAAGAAAGAGCAAGAACCCCAGACGCCGAAACCCATGACGTTCTCGGCCAAGAAAGTGAATGTGGCCGAAAAGGGCGTGTTGGAAATTGAAGATGGGAAAGGCAACGCCATGCGCTTCAAAGTCCCAAGGAGCTGGAAGAAAGACTGGGAGAAAATCGGCGAAGCGCTGTTTGGCGGTAAATTATGAGCGATGAAACCAAAAAACAGAGGGTAGGGGATGGCCGCGTGTTCTTTGCGCACGTTTTGGCGGTCTTCGGGCCACAGGAAAGCCACGATGTCACCGCTCAACGCATTCTCGATATCGGCAGAGTCCGTTACGGTGCTGAGAGGGACAGTTTGAGAGGTAAACACCTCCGATCCTGGGCTGACGGCACCCGGATCGTTCCGAAATGGGCATACGCCGCCGCACTCGATTTGGCCCTGGATAACGGATTTGAGCCAACCGATGACGACCAGGCCATCGCAACCTGGAAGACCTGGCGTTCCGAACGGCAGGAATTATCCGATGAGCAAGCCTTCACGGAGTTTCTGAGCTCTATCCCCTTATCCGACACACAACGGGCAGCTGTTCAGACATACGCGGGGTTAGGTCAATGAATATTCATCCTCAATCCTTCGCCAAGGCAGTAAGGACTGTAAAGCCTTCTCCGGAACTGAAAGATCGCGCCTACCGCGTTCTAGTTGAAGGCGTACCAACTCTGGAAGTGTTTGAGCGAGACGCTCCAAATGCAGAGAGGGATTATCAGGTCCTTGTAGATCTGTTCAAGCACGCTGTGGCACCGACCGAACAACCGATGTTCACTCAACTGCAGCTTGTGTCGATCACCACAGAGTTTCGATACATCAAGTATTGGGTTTTCATGGCGTTGTCGCTTGTCCTGGTTGACGGCTATGGCATGTCCCAAGTCGGCCGTTTGCTTGGAATGTCACGGCAACAAGTGAACATCGGGGTGACCAAAGCCAAGGAAAAGGCTTTGTTTCTTGGCCTCCTGGATGACGCGCCGGATCTGGAGACGATCACGGTGCAAATCCCGAAAACTGTCGCAAAGCAGGTGAGAGATTACGAGCACGAATTTGCAAGCGCCACCGTGAAAGAGGGGGCCCAAAAGCGTCCTGTTTTCGCGATTCTCAACAATGAGGATGCTGAAAAGGTTGAGCGATTCATCGCCGATTTAACGGGAGTAAAAGCCAGTGCCTAAGAATTCGAGATGCTGGAGTTATCTTGCCTGGATCATGCCACTGATAGCTGTTCCATCTCTAGCACCGGCCGATACCTTCGTCTGTATTCCTGAGGCCGCAGCCACCGTCTCTAATCAGGGACCAAAGGAGTTCAAAGGATCTGAAGCCCTGGTCACTGATGATAAATACGTGCATACCAATGAAAGCGGGACTTGGGTAGTCAAAATTCTGGGCGAGGATGACGTGTATCTTGAGTGTGAATCGAAAGGTCGATGCGGTAACGACCCTTGCTTTCGGAATCTTTGAGCGCACTGGAGCGGGATGGTTTCAGTACGTTTTCGCGCTGTATAACCCCGATACCCTTCAGACGATTGTAATGGTTGAAAAAGGGCCCTGCTCAAAACTCTGATTATTACGCACAGGCGAAGTAGAGTGTGCAATACGCCCTCTTCAAATCGTCAACCCTTACACCTCTCAAGTATATTTTTGATCTTCTCGTATTCTGCGGGATTCGGCTGCAGCTGATAATTCAATACGATCCTCGTAAATCTCGCCGTATAGCCACACCGACCCTTTGGCGGCAGCCATTGGTCAGGCCCTTTGTCAGATTGGAGTACTATAACTATAGGGAATATCCCAATCGAGTGAGTGAGTGTGCGAATACTGGTTTTCGCATTTAGTATCTATACCAAACATCGATACTAAAACTCTCGTTGTGACTACCCACGATATTGAGGTCTCTGCCCTCTCGCCGCAAGCGGCGATTCACCCGCGGTATTTCAAGACCAGCGATATGATCGAGTGAGAGCACAGATAAAGATAATTTCCTCGGGGATGCTGAAAAGCTAGCAGTCGTCGTACCACCATACTCATACTTTAGCTGGAGGTTGCCACAATAAATTGGCCGCCCGTAGCTCTGGTCGCAAAGCGAACATTCGAAG
>DORE01000092.1 GCA_003514305.1 Gammaproteobacteria bacterium
ATGCGATACCTGCTCACGCCAAACAGCTGCTCACCTCCTGGTGCAATGGCATTAATGTGAATATAGTCATTGCCGATTTTACGCCAGGTTCCTGCATCGGAATTGATCGAACTCGCCCCGCTTAGCTGGATAGCCTTGTTAGAATTGGCAATCTCCTCCAGCGGGGGTGAGACAAATTCCCCGATAGTCAGACTCAACAGCATGATCATAAACGTTGGCTTAAGGACAGCTCCCACGATCTGCCATTTGTGGACGCCGGCTGACTGCATCACAACGAGCTCATTGTTAGACGCGAGGACACCCAGGCCGATAAGGGCTCCGCCAAGAGCAGCGTAAGGCAGCAATTCATAAACACTTGTAGGGGTCGTCATTAAAATGAACATAAAAGCATTACCCGCATGATAGTCCACGCCGCCCTCTCCTAGTTCATCAATTAGGGAAAAAATCACATCCAAGGCCAACAATATGCCAAGCACTGCAACCATTGCGAGCAACACTGCCTGACTGATATGTCGGTCCAAAATTTTCATGCAATCTGGCGCAGCCTAAACCTGAAACCTTCAGGGCCTGCTCGTAAGAGCAGAATTCCTGCCACAATAAACAGCAGATGCACCCACCACAGTCCGAACACTGGACTAAGGTCGCCGTCAGCCATACGGTCACGGCTGAATTCCAAGGCAATGAAATATCCAATATATACGAGCACAGCCGGGAACAGCTTTGCGAAGCGACCTTGGCGGGGATTGATACGGCTCATAGGCACGGCGATCAATGTAATCACCGGTATCAATAACAGCACGGAAAAGCGCCACTGCAGTTCCGCCTGATGCGCGATGTCATCAGAGTAGAGCAGCGACCAGGTACTCAGCGTGGACTCCTCCAGAACTTCATCAAACTCAGGAGCAGGAGGCAGCAGGATAGCCTGAGCGTCGAACTGACCAACTCGAAATTCACCGAGACCCGGGGTTCCGTCATACTGCAAAACATTTTCCAGTCGCATAAAGCGAGCGCCGATAGCTTCATTAACTTCTGGCCGAGCAATGTCGGCCAAGATGATTCTTGGAGGCTCTTCGTCATTCTGACCTGGTGGTGTCAAGGCAACAAAAACATTAAGCAACTCACGATTGCCTTCGCTAGAACTCAAAATTCCCTCTGCATAGGTCACTCGCTCTCCGCCACCAAAGGTTTGAAACTGGCCGGCAACGATCAAATCAACCTCCGTCAGCTCATCTTGGGACATAATAATCTGTTCGCTTTTTAGCAACCCCAAAGGGGAAAGATATAAAGCCAGGACAGCCATAAGCGAGGTGATAAACGCAGCAATTCCCATAACATTCATCAACAGGCGAGCCTGACTGTATCCCGCACTCATGAGCACTGCCATTTCGTTATCACCATGCATTCGCCCAAGGGCAAGAATAATGGCAAGAAAGAACGCCAGAGGCACAATTACGAGCAAAAACTCAGGTACACGATAAAGCATAAGGAAAAGCAGGATGTCGGGCGCTTTTTCTCCGGCAACAGCCTCGGCTAGATACTGAACAAAGCGCCCAGTCAAAACCACGAAGAGCAAGACAGATGTCACCACTGACGCAGTTTGCAGGATTTGGTTTGACATGTATCGAAAGACAATCACAGTCACGTCCGACAAAATAGGAATGGGATTCTTTCAATTTGGTCGGTAAAGCATAGACCAGAACCGAAGGAGAAAAAAACCAAGATCAAGCACCCAACTCCACGGTTAGCACCTCCGCCGCACCGTCGAATGTCAGGCTGTAAATTCGTCCATCCCTTTCGATATTGACCAGATTTGACTGATCAGGCCAGACATCCCGGAGCGTAAGGTTCACAATGGTCAATGCAGTGATGTCATCCTGCTCGGGGATTTCCTGGTAAACCCAAAGAAATTGCCCGTCAACCTCCTCGCCAACATATGATAGGCCAAGCATTTTTGAGTCAGCTCCACGAAGGGTTGCTTCAATCGAGAAACGGTTTATCACATAGCTACTAAACAATTCCCGCGATTCGCTGGATTCCGCGAGCATCTGTCGCTCACCAAAAATCAACCCAGCTGCATGCTCAGCGTCGTGTATGGAAAACCGATGCATGACTTCAATGTTGCCGGTGTTTTTGTTAAACACTATTCGAGTGACTGCATTTTTCTGTTGATGCGCTTCGCTGGGCGAAAGCAACAGCAGAAACAATAAAATGCCGCCGAGCCTAAGAGCTGCCCTACGCGCCGTCCCCAAAAGCGCAGCTGCGATTACGCTACTGCTCTGTTCCTTTGTCCTCGCTGTTTTCATCGTTTTCCCCTGAGGACAGATCTGTCTTGATGTCCTGCATAATATCTCGACCAACCAAGCTATCACTACCCTGCCGCTTAAAAGACTCTATTCTTGACGGAATAATACGGCGTGGATAGTAGTTATTCTCGATGTTGACGTCAGCAGTCTCCTGCAGTGGGTCAATGATTATGTTGGCAATCTCTGTTTCTGTCACGACGAGCTTTTTCACCGCCGCAGGTGAACGTCGCCAGATTTCAGCAGGAATTCTCATTTCTTCGCGGCTGCCGTCCACATAATCAAACTGCAGAAGAATCGGCATCACCAAACCACCCTGGTTGGAAAACTCAAGAATGTAATAGTTGAGGTCTTCAGCAATCGCGCGCTCTAGAACCTCATGCTCCCAGGACTCCAGACCTTCCAGAAAGCTGCTGTATCGGTTGCGTTCAACATTGGTGACGGTGAATTGATCGTTGTCGTCATAGAAATCCCTGACGTCTGGATTCCGCTCAACCCAGGTCAGTCGACCTTCTCGGCGGTTTCGTTCAACGTAAACACTTGGCGGCAATGACTTCTCGAATTCACGCTGACGGGCAAAGTCAATATCAGGATTCTCCGTGTCCATGCGCATCTGGTAAACACGATCCAAAGCAATGTCCACGTGGTCAGTCGTATAAAACCACCCGCGCCAGAACCAGTCCAGATCGATACCCGACGCCTCTTCCATAGTGCGGAAGAAGTCTGCGGGAGTCGGCCGTTTGAATGCCCAAAGCCGAGAGTATTCTTTGAACGCGAAATCAAAGAGTTCGCGACCCAAAATTGTTTCTCTCAGTATATTGATGGCAGTAGCAGGCTTAGAGTACGCGTTGGGGCCGAGACGAAGCACACTATCGGATTGCGTCATGACCGGAACCTGATTCTGCGATTCCATGTAGTCGACAATATATCTGGGCTCCACCCCCCAGGGGATTTCCGCATCCCACTCGCGTCCCGCGACGGAATCCAGATAACTATTGAGACCCTCGTCCATCCAGGTCCACTGCCTCTCGTCCGAGTTGACGATCATCGGAAAGTAGAAATGTCCAATCTCATGAATCACAACACCGATCAGAAAGCGCTTCTCTGCGAGTGAATAGGTGCGGCTGCCATCTTCCTGTAGCTCAGTCCGCGGCCCATTGAAAGTGATCATCGGGTACTCCATACCGCCCACAAACCCAACGTTGACCGATTGCGCTGTCGGATAGGGGTAATCAAAGGAAAATCGGCTGTATACGTCGAGAGTGTGGATTACCACTTCAGTGGAGTAGTCTGACCAGAGCGTTCCCCCTTCTTTTGGATAGAAAGACATCGCCATGACGGTCTCCTGATCAGCACCGGGCTGCTGATGCCCTTTTGCATCCCAGATGAACTTGCGAGAAGAAGCCCAGGCGAAATCCCTGACGTTTTCAGCGGCGAAACGCCAGGTTGCAGTCTGTGCGCTTCCTTCACGCTCATTTTCCAGCGCCTCATCCGGAGTGACAACGTAAACCGGCTGAGCAGCGCTCTCCGCCTGCTCCAGCCGATCACGCTGCGCTCGGGTCAGCACTTCATCTGGATTCTGTAACTCCCCCGTTGCCGATACAACATGATCGGCTGGCACTGTCATGGATACTTCGTAATCTCCAAATTCCAACGTAAATTCGCCAGAACCAAGAAACTCCTTATTTGTCCACCCCTCATAATCCGTGTAGGCAACCAAACGAGGAAACCACTGCGAGAGAGCAAAGATATAGTTTCCACCATCCCGTTCATCATCCGGAAAGTGCTCAAATCCACCTCGAGGTGATAACACGTCGCCATTCACTATGTTGTACTCAAAATCGATGCGCAATTCGACATCATCACCCGGCCCGAGCGGCACCAGAAGATCAACTCGCATCAGGGTACCTACGACGGTATGAACCAGCGAATTTTCCCGACTGTCTGAGACCGCATTGATTCGATGACCCAAGTTAGCATCTGATTGATACTGCAGAGCCCGCAACTGACTCAGGCTGATGCGCGCCGGGGAATCGCTGTCAGCATCAGGGCTTGAACCGTTGAAGGTGCCGCTCAATTCTGCCATTGAATCTGATCGGAAACGGTTTTGATCAAGCTGGAACCACAGGTAGGTCAGCGTATCCGGGGAGTTGTTCTGGTAAGTGATTAGTTCCGTTGCCGAAAGCCGCTGATTCTCTTCATCTAAAACAGCGTCAATGCTATACCCGACCTCCTGTTGCCAGTACTCATGGCCGGGTGCTCCGGCAGCGTTGCGATAAACATTTGCTGTGGGTAACACTTCGTCCAGCTGACGAAACTTGTCCTGAAACGATCCTTTTGTCTGCTGAATGCTTTGTGCCGGCAGCGCACCTACCCACAATAAAGAGAATAACAACAAGCTTAATCGTCGCGTAATCAACATGATTCGGTCACTCCTGAAATCGCGGAAAATAATTGGGATAATAAACGTTTTTTGGAAGACTTGCTGTGCCTGATGCCAAATCGGTTCAACCCAAGGTTGCGAGGTTAGGCCTCAGGCTGAAAGAGCAGCGAATCTCGCAAACAGAAAACTCAGATGTTGATTTTGGCAGACATCTTTTTAGAATTCATGGCGCACATCGGTGCCCGCTGCCACTTAAATCACGTGCTCACAGAAATTTTTAGCATGATCCCCCACCCTCTACAGAGCGTGCAGTGCGCGAAGCACGTTAAGAACTTTACTCATGGTCGAGCGATCCTCCATCATACAAGCAACCATCGAGCGCATGGCAATTGCGGAGTCGTTGTCGACGTTCTTGTCTTCTTGCGCAACCTCGATAGCTGCAGCTACTATCGAATACCGATGCAAGATACTTCTGATAGCGCAACTTAAAATAGGACAGAAGACGTGCCTATAAAACCTCGGTGGGATATCGCGGAAAAGCTCTGCATTAGCGAACTGAAGCCTGCAAAAATGGAACAAGCCACTAACAGCAACATACCTGCTTCTTTCATCACTACGATATTACAACACATCAAAAATGCCTTATCATTGGGCAACGCTCAAATAATATCTGGTTATATATGATCTAACCGTAATCGATATATTACGTCGGAATAGGATTAATGCCGGAACACTCAATTCCCGCTTGCAAATCGCGCGGTTAGCCACTTATGTCTCGAGCTATTAAGAAGGTCCTGATAGCCAATCGCGGCGAGATCGCGCTGCGTATCGTACGCGCCTGCGCTGAAGCATCTATACGGTCAGTCGCGGTCTACACCGAACCAGATCGCTACGGATTATTTGTCAAAAGAGCCGATGAGGCTTATTCACTGGGGAACGATCCCTTAGCCGGCTATCTCGACCCAACGCGAATCGTAAATCTCGCCATTGAAACCGGCTGCGACGCTATCCACCCAGGCTACGGATTTCTTTCCGAAAATCCCGAATTGGCAAGACTCTGTGCAGAAAAGAGGATTATATTCATCGGGCCCAGGGCTGAGGTAATAAGACGTATGGGAGACAAGACGCAGGCCCGACTCGCTATGACCGAGGCTGGTGTACCGGTTACGCCTGGATCGCCTGGTAATATTAAAAATATAGAAGAAGCTCTCGCAGAAGCTGACCGCCTTGGCTATCCAGTGATGGTTAAGGCTACCTCTGGTGGTGGTGGCAGAGGCATCCGACGGTGCGATGATGAAGAAGAGCTTAAAAAACAATTCCCTCGAGTGATATCGGAAGCGAGCAAGGCCTTTGGATCAGCAGAAGTTTTCATGGAGAAGTGCATTGTTAATCCTAAGCACATTGAGGTCCAGATTCTGGCCGACAGACATGGAAACGTCATTCATCTGTATGAACGAGATTGCTCGATACAGCGGCGAAACCAGAAGCTAATTGAGATCGCGC
Source organism: Gammaproteobacteria bacterium (assembly GCA_003514305.1). Classification (GTDB taxonomy): domain Bacteria; phylum Pseudomonadota; class Gammaproteobacteria; order Pseudomonadales; family Pseudohongiellaceae; genus UBA9145. The sequence goes on from DORE01000092.1 coordinate 6,187, forward strand.
CCAGTCCTCAGATCGGAGATAAACTCCGGCATCGCTTGGGGCAGCTGGCGGTAAGAGCAGCTCGCGCCGTGGGATATGAGAGTGCGGGCACAGTTGAATTCCTGCTAGTGAATGAAGATATTTATTTCATGGAAATGAACACGCGCATTCAGGTCGAACATACGATCACTGAACAGGTCACTGGGATAGACATCGTTCAGGAACAATTACTTATAGCCACTGGTGCGACACTCGCATTCTCCCAAGAATCGGTCAGCATTCGTGGTTATGCTATGCAGCTGCGGATCAACGCTGAAGATCCCAAAAACGACTTTCTACCCAGTTTTGGACGCATCACTCATTATTATGCGCCAGGAGGACCTGGCGTGAGAGTTGACACTGCTATCTATACGGGCTACGAGATCCCACCTTTTTACGATTCCATGTGTTTAAAACTTATAGTTTGGGCACTAGACTGGGAAAGCTTGCTAGCACGTGCACAACGCGCCATTGATGACATGCGCCTGCATGGCATTAGGACCACGGCAAATTACTATCAGCAGATCCTGAAACAGCCTGACTTTCGCGACAGAGAATTCAACACCAGCTTCGTAGCGAACCATCCGGAATTATCACGATATTCAGATAAAAAGCACCCAAATGACGTAGCGTTAGCGCTTTTTGCCGCGATTGCGGCCTACGCAGGAATTTCTGGCTGAGGAAACAGAGCTTTATGAGTGGAGCAAGACCCATTGAGGTGACCGAAGTGATCCTAAGGGACGCGCATCAATCCCTAATAGCGACCAGAATGCGCACCGAGGACATGCTGCCCATCTGTAAACAACTCGATGCAGTGGGGTTCTGGTCACTCGAAGTTTGGGGCGGCGCCACGTTTGATGCCTGCATCAGGTTTCTCAAGGAAGATCCGTGGATCAGGTTGAGGCAATTACGAGCCGCTCTGCCCAACACTCGACTGCAAATGCTGCTGCGTGGCCAGAACCTGCTGGGTTATCGCCACTATGCCGACGACGTGGTTGACGCTTTTGTCGCGAAGTCTGCGGAAAACGGTATTGATGTTTTTCGCATTTTCGACGCACTCAACGACCTTCGCAACATAGAAACTGCTATGAAGGCGGTGAAGGCCTGCGAGAAGCACGCTCAAGGCACTATTTGCTATACCACCAGCCCCGCCCACACCAGCGACGTTTTCGTTGAACAAGCAAAGCATCTGGAATCGATGGGTGCAGATTCCATTGCTATCAAAGATATGGCTGGACTGTTAACGCCATATGCTACTTTCGATCTGGTCAGTGCTATCAAGCAAAGCGTAGCGTTGCCACTTGCAATTCATTCCCACTCAACTTCGGGATTAGCTTCTATGTGTCAACTCAAAGCAATCGAGGCTGGAGTCGATAGGATCGATACCGCCA
>DORE01000227.1 GCA_003514305.1 Gammaproteobacteria bacterium
GCCTTGGGGCATTCCACCACGATGGGGTTCTAGGGATTTTCCGTCCAAAAACGACAAAGTGCTCTGGAAGCCCCGCCATCTATGGCCTCTAGAGGGGTATTACTTTTTCCATATCCCTATTTTGGCTCTGATTGGGTAAGATTTGGCCTTTTTAGGCTAAATCCATGGCATTCGATGAACGTGTTCAAATCTTGTCCGAGGCGGAACAAGAACAGTTTTATGGACCTCCCGCTTTCACCTCAGCAGACCAACGCTTCTTTTTCTCGCTGAACGATAAGGAACTGGCTATCGCTACAAGCCTACGTCACCGGGGTCAGCGCTACATGCTGGTTGTACTGCTGGGCTATTTCAAGGCCAAGCCGGCGGTGCTTCATCCCGGTTTCCACCAGATCAAGCAGGATCTCAAATACGTTTATCAAACCATTCTACCAGGGCCGGGCTGTAGACCCTTTAATCTCACGCCAAAAGAGAACGAACGGATTTACCAACGTATTTTCCAACTCTGCAACTACCAGCGCTGGAATGCCAAAGACCACGGAGCTGCGTTGAGCGCCTACTTATCCCAGCAAGCCAGAGCCTGGACGGCTCCAAGACACCTCTTCGATGCGGCCATTGAGTATTGTTCGAGACAGAAGATAGCGATCCCTGCCTACAGCACGCTGCAAAAGATCATCAGTCAAGTGGTGGGAGATGAACAGGAAGACATGGCCAACCGCCTTGAGCGTGCAATGTCACAAGATCTTAAGCATGCACTGGCGGATCTCGTAAACGGCGAAGGTGCACTACCGTTCCGGCAGTTGCGACAATCGGCTCGTAACTTCACTGGAACCGAACTTGAGAAAGAGCTGGTTGTCTATCGCAACATCCAGCATTGGATGTCAGAAGTGGACCTGCTCTTGAGCCTGCTTTCACTGTCGCAGAAAAATCAACAACACCTGGCGGAGAAAGTCGACTACTACGGCGCCAAACTGAAACGGCAAACCATAAGCAACCAACGGCTGTATTTGTTGTGCTATTTGCAAACGCGATGGCAACAAGCACTCGAACGTATTGCCGATGGTTTTGTGCATCATGTCAGGCAGACCAAACAGAAGGCAAAGGAGTACGCAAAAGAAGCGGTGTATCAGGATTGGCAAAAAGCGGCCAAAAATGTCAGCAAGGCGGCCGAAGTGCTCCATCTATTCATTGATGACGAAATTGATCTGCAACTACCGTTTGCAACAGTAAGACAAAAAGCACTGAACCTCCTGGCCAAAAAGGATCTGGAATCGGTATGTCTCTTCTTGAACGAGCAGCGGCGATCAGTCGATGAAGCCATGTGGCAATACTACGACGAGAAAGAAAGCCTGCGTAAAGGTTTACTGCGAGAGTTATTTCGATGTCTGCGCTTTGAAGGCAGCGATGGCACTCAGCACTTAGCGACTGCCTTGGCGAAAGCACAAGGCGAAATCGACACCCTGGCCCAATTGCAAACCGCCGATACCCGGTTTCTACCGAAAAAAGTACACGAATACCTGCTGGATCGTGACGGTAACATCCTGTTAGATCGTTATGAGTGGTTCCTCTATCAGCAGATTCCTGATCGCCTGAATGGCCAACTAACACTGCCTGAAGTCATTAAATACCGGGCGCTTGATGCTGATCTGATCGACGGGGAGCATTGGCGAAAACATAAATATACGCTGCTGCAACAGAGCCAGCTAACCGATTTGGCCAAAGAGCCTGAGAAACTGATAAAGCAGATGGCCACTGAATTGGATACCCGTTTATTCGAGGTCGGTGAATATCTTGAACAGGAAGACAACCGGAATATCATCTTGCGCAATCCGCAGGGTAAACACTTCTGGCGCTTACCTTCGGCCAGCAAACATCATCTGGTCAACAATCCCTTCTTCCAGCAAATCCCTACAACGGGTGTCGCGGATGTACTGCGCATGGTGGATCGTGACACCGGCTTCATAGACTGCTTCGCGCATGTGCTGGGTTCCCAATCCAGAAGCCGTTCCCATGAATATGATCTGTTGGCAATTCTGGTCGGCAATGCAACCAATCAAGGCATTTACGGTATGGCACAGATCTCTGATCGTACCTATGATCAGCTCAGCACCATCCAGGCAAACTACCTACGTTTGGAAACCTTGAATGATGCCAACGACAACATCAATAACGCGACCGCCAAGCTGCCCATCTTCAGGCACTACAACATCCAGGAGGATGTTTTACACGCAAGTGCCGACGGCCAAAAGTTCGGAGCCCGGCGCGAGACGTTCAAAACCCGTTACTCGTCGAAATACTTCGGTACACAAAAAGGCGTTTCTGCTATGAGCCTAATCGCCAATCATACGGCCATTAATGCCAGGGTAATTGGTGCCAACGAGCATGAATCTCACTACATCTTTGATTTGTTGATGAGCAATACGTCAGACATTATTCCGGATGTGCTCTCAACCGACACCCATGGTGTGAACCATGTGAATTTCGCGTTGCTCGATCTGTTCGGATACCAGTTTGCCCCGCGCTATGCCCAGGTCGGTAAAGTGATCAATGACATGTTTGATGTCAAGGAAGACAAAGACCATAGAATACAGCTACGCTTGAAAAAGCCCATTAACACGCATCGAATTGCGCAGCACTGGGATACCATCCAACGGATCGCAGTATCGCTTAAACAACGGAAAACAACACAAGCCACCTTGGTGAGAAAGCTCTCGGGATACAAGCACAATCACCCGTTGCTGGAAGCCCTGACTGAATACAACCGCCTGGTGAAAGCGAATTATCTACTGTGCTACATCGATGATGCCAGTTTAAGAAACTATGTTCAGCGCGCGCTGAATCGTGGAGAGGCCTATCACCAACTGCGTAGGGCAGTGAGCAGCGTAAATGGGGATCAGTTCCGGGGCAGTTCAGACGAAGAAATCCAGCTATGGAATGAGTGCGCTCGTCTAGTCACCAATGCCATCATCTATTTCAACTCCAGGATACTCAGTCAGCTGCTGACCAGCTTCGAATACCATGGAGACGCCCATAGAATAGGAATCGTCAAACAGGCCTCCCCTGTGGCTTGGCACAACATTAACCTCAAGGGGACTTACCATTTCGAATTGAGCGAAAAATTGCCAGAACTGGAGGAGCTTATGCGCTCAATCGAGGGATATTTACCTGTCAGGGAAAAGTAATACCCCTCTGGAGGCCACGGCCAGAGAGGCCTCCAGAGCACTTTGTCGTTTTTGGACGGAAAATCCCTAGAACCCCAAAGTGAAGACTTTTTCCGGAAATATGATTTTCAGGAAATTGGGAGCTCGTTCCATGGTCAAGAAACTC
>DORE01000212.1 GCA_003514305.1 Gammaproteobacteria bacterium
TCGTCGTCTCGTCTATTAGTGCAAGATACAATCCGAGAGGAATTCGAAGCCAAGCTGATCGAACGGGTCAACAATATCAAAGTAGGCCACCCACTTGACCCTAAAACTGAAGTCGGTCCGCTTGTGACCGAAGAGCACTTCAACAAAGTCACCAGCTATTTTGAGATTGCCAAAGATGACGGTGCGACAATTGCTGCAGGTGGCGAAGTCCTTGGCGATGAAGGCTATTTTGTCCGACCCACATTGTTCACGGAGGCCACCAACAAAATGCGTATTGCCCAAGAAGAAATCTTTGGTCCTGTTCTGACATCAATCCCATTTAGTAGCGAAGAGGAAGCCCTCGAAATCGCCAATGATGTCGCCTATGGCCTGACGGGTTACGTTTGGACCAATGACCTTACCCGAGCCCTTCGTTTTACCGACAAACTCGAAGCTGGTATGATTTGGGTGAATTCGGAAAATGTCCGCCATTTACCAACACCATTTGGGGGCGTCAAAGCTTCTGGCATTGGCCGAGATGGCGGTGACTGGTCTTTTGAATTCTACATGGAGCAAAAGCATATCGGTTTCGCGACAGGTCAACACAAAATCACCAAACTTGGAGCGCTTTGATATGCCCGTACCTGCACCAAATTTATACCCTGATTTCAATACAATCCGGCTTAGTCATGTCTACCTTAACGTGAAGGACCTCGCTGCGTCCAAAAAATTCTATACCGAGATTTTGGGCCTTCAAGTTACCGATGAGAGCGAAAGCCATATCTATCTGCGCGCCATGGAAGAGCGCGGACATCATTGTGTGATCCTGCAGAAATCTGATCAACCAGGTACTGTAGAGGTGATGGGTTTCAAAACCTTTGACGAACGGGACCTCGAAAAAGCCGAGGCCTATTTCAAAAGTAAGGACCGTCCGACCGAATGGGTCGAGCGCCCCTATCAGGGCAAGACGTTACTAACGTCAGACAATATGGGCATCCCATTGGAGTTCTACCAAAAGATGGATCAACTAGAGCCTATCCATCAGAAATACGCGCTTTATCGGGGGGTCAAACCACTGCGAATTGATCATTTCAATTGCTTTAGCCACGACGTGGATGCCTCTGTCGCCTTCTATTCCGATTTCGGCTTCCGAGTGACGGAATACACCGAGGACGAAGACAGCAAAAAACTCTGGGCCGCGTGGATGCACCGCAAAGGCAACGTCCATGATATGGCTTTCACCAATGGCACAGGGCCTCGGATGCATCATGTGGCTTTTTGGGTTCCAACACCTCTGAATATCATTGATTTGCTTGATCTGATGGCAACCACGGGTTACGTTGGCAACATCGAGCGTGGCCCGGGTCGTCATGGGATTTCTAACGCGTTCTTCCTCTATATTCTTGATCCCGATGGGCACCGAATTGAGATTTATTGTTCCGATTATCAAACAGTAGATCCGGATCTTCAGCCAATAAAATGGGACCTTAAAGATCCACAGCGGCAAACTTTGTGGGGTGCCGCGGCGCCGGAAAGTTGGTTCAAACATGGTACCCAGTTTGTAGGCGTCGACCTTAAAGACTCTGAATTGAATGCAACTCCGATTGTCGCGCCATGATTGTGAGCCTCCAAAATCTGTTCTGGGAGAAGGCTATTCAATATGGCTGGGGGAGAAATCAGTGAAATTTGCGACCTATATCAGCGGCGGAAAAACCTACTACGGCGCGGTAACTGACGCAGGCATGATTGCCCTGAACGATGCATGCCCTCATTGGCCAACTTTGTTTGACGCAGTACAAGCAAGCGGCCTGTCTGCCCTTAGCAAAGCGGTGGAGGGAAGAACCGTTTCTCACACCGACTTCCAGTATGAAATGGTCATGCCCAATGCACACCGGATCTTGTGTGTGGGCGTAAACTTCCCAGATCGGAATGCCGAATATAAAGACGGGTCCGAACAGCCGAAATTCATGTCGCTTTTCCCACGCTTTGCGAGTGGATTTACTGGACATGATCGCCCATTGATCCGACCCCCGGAAAGCCCACAGCTCGACTACGAAGGCGAAGTGGCGATTGTGATTGGCAAGGGTGGACGTCGTATAACGCAAGCCGACGCCTATGATCACATTGCCGCATTGACGATCTGCAACGAAGGAACAATCCGCGATTGGGTCCGTCACGCAAAATTCAATGTCACCCAAGGCAAGAACTGGGACAAATCTGGTGCTATTGGCCCATGGTTGGTTCCTTTTAATGATCCTGCCCAATTAGAGGACGCCCGCATCATAACCCGCGTGAATGGCGAGATTCGTCAGGATGATGTACTGTCCCGAATGATGCATCCAATTCGACGTGAGATTGAATATATTTCGACCTTTATGACACTGGAGCCTGGGGATATCATCGTTACTGGTACGCCGACGGGTTCTGGAGCGCGATTAGACCCACCGCAATTTCTAAAACCCGGAGATGTCGTAGAAGTTGAGGTGAATACGATCGGCACTCTGCGCAACACGATTGAGGATGAGCAGGTATGACGCCCAAAGATCAAGCACAAGCCGCTGCGGATTTGTTACAAGCCGAGGAAACCAGAAAGCAGATCGGCCTTCTATCGATACGACATCCCAATATTGGAATGGACGA
>DORE01000208.1 GCA_003514305.1 Gammaproteobacteria bacterium
GGCGGTAATCTCATCACGATGTTCTGAACCCTTCTGAATAACTGAATCAAAACCGGCACCAATCTCAACTCCCTTCACTGCATTGATGCTCATAAGCGCCTTCGCAATATCTGCGTCAAGGCGATCGAACACAGGTTCTCCAAGTCCGGCTGGGACATTTTTAGCGACCACTGTGATTTTTGCACCTATGGAGTTGCCTTCCTTATTCAGTTGCGTCATGAACTCTTCCATCTCAGGTACTTTGGCGGGGTCAGGGCAAAAAAACGGGTTTTGCTCGATTTGTTCTGGAACCACCTGGTTAATAGCAATCGGTCCAAGTTGGGATAGATACCCCATGATTAGCGTCCCGCATTCAAGTTCAAGGTATTTTTTGGCAATCGCACCCGCAGCAACCCTCATGGCAGTCTCTCTGGCAGAGGAACGCCCGCCTCCGCGATAATCCCTAATTCCAAATTTTTTAAAATAAGTGTAATCAGCATGTGCGGGGCGAAATTGATCCTTTATCCTGCTGTAATCTTTTGACTTCTGATCCGTGTTTTCAATCAAAAGACCAATCGGCGTTCCTGTCGTTTTGCCTTCGAACACTCCCGACAGAATTCTTACAGAATCAGCTTCCCGGCGTTGTGTTGTAAAACGGGATTGACCAGGCTTGCGCCGATCAAGATCCTTCTGCATATCGGCTTCCATCAATTCAAGCCCAGGGGGACATCCGTCTACGACGCAACCAAGTGCCGGCCCATGGCTTTCGCCAAAGCTTGTGATCGTAAAAAATTTACCAAAACTGTTGCCCGACATAATAGATCTCAGTCAATTTGTACGTTACCAGCCACTGAACGGGGACGCATTGTACACTAAATGAAGCACTCCCTGTAATGATGTAGCTCCTCTGCACGAATGACCAAAACGCCATCACCGCCCTGCGCAAACTCCATCCATAAGAAGGGAACCTCGGGTATCCTCTTGCACAGGGCTTCTGCCCCGGAGCCCACCTCTAGGACCAAAATACCGCCAGGGTTCAAATATGTTTCGGCCTGTCGTAGGATTTCAAGCGGTATCGCAAGACCTTCTTCATCGCTCAGCAGCGCCAGTCTTGGTTCATGATGGTATTCGAACGGCAAGGATTCGACTTCAGCCATGGACACATATGGTGGATTGGAAACAATAAGGTCATAAGACCTGCCCGACAACGACGCAAATAGATCAGAATTCACACATTGAGCCCTGTCCAACAAATCATAACGCCCAATGTTTTCTTCGGCGACAACGAGGCATTCTGATGATGCATCCGACAGATCGACCCTCGCTCCGGCGAACTCAAGAGCACAAGCGATACCTATACAACCTGAACCACAGCACAGGTCCAGGATAGTAGTAGGTGGAAGCTTCAGCATTGGCTCAAAGCGGTTCTGTATCAGCTCGGAAATGGGTGAGCGCGGTATCAAAACCCTTTCGTCGACGCTAAAAACAAGTCCGCAAAACCAGGCCTTGCCAACGATATAGGCGACCGGTTTCCGATCGCGTATTCGCAACTCAACTCTGGCGTCCAATTCCGCTAATTCACTGGACTTCAGAATCCGACCAGAACGTTCATAGTCGCTGCTAAGATCGATGTCTAGCGTGCTGAAAATCAGATAAATCGCATCGTCGATCGGTGTGCTTGTTCCATGGCCGTAAAACAGCTCAGCTTCATTGAACATGGCCTCTGTACGAAGGATATAATCTCGGAGGAGCAACGAACGACTTACCTAAATCTCTGTAATCTCAGGACACAAGCATTATAATAAGACAGTATTATCTTAGATATCGGTACATACAGCGCGCTTCTTAAGCATTATATCAAGAACCCATCAAAGGCTTATTATGGAACAAGCTTACCTAGACATCATCAAAGCCATCGGCGAAGATTCCGAACGTCCTGGACTCGTCAATACGCCCAAGCGCGCCGCCGAAGCCATGGAATTTTTGACTCAAGGCTACAAAATGGACATTGACGAAGTCATCAACGACGCAATGTTTCCATCAGACACCGACGAAATCATCATAGTAAAGAATATCGAGCTTTATTCTATGTGTGAGCACCATATGCTGCCTTTCATTGGAAAATGCCATGTGGCTTACTTACCTAGAGGTAAAGTGATTGGCTTGTCAAAAATTGCACGTTTAGTTGATGTTTTTGCGAGGCGGTTGCAAATCCAGGAGAATCTGACCAGTCAGATTGCTAATTGTATACTTAAAAACACGAATGCTTCTGGCGCTGCCGTAATTATTGAGGCAAAACACATGTGTATGATGATGAGGGGCGTCGAGAAGCAAAACTCAACAATGACGACATCCTGCATGCTGGGAGCCTTCAGAGAGAGCTCGACAACACGTAACGAATTCCTCTCTCTAATCAGTTAGAGCTACGCACCAGCACTAGTTCTATTCTGTCTGCGCACTGCTCATGCGCGCAAAGTGGCGCCAATGGGCCAATTCCTTTCGACACTAATTGCGATTCATCAACCCCAAGATCAATCAAATGGCTCCTGACTGCTTCTGCGCGAATAATCGATCGCGCAAGAAGCTGATCTAATTCCCCCTCTGCAGATAGGTGCGAGACTAGATAAAATGTCTGATCGGGCCTATCCAGTAATTCCTGCGCAAGTTCTGATAAATCAACCGATTCATCAAGCTGCTCATCGGACAGAAAGGTAATGCCTGGAAGACTCGTCGCTCCAGACTTTTCAATATCAATTAAAATAGTGTCTTCGATAGTCGTAATAGGGCCGGAGGTTCCCGAAGGCTCAACTATCTCTAAGTATGAATACGTTCGACGATTACCACGAGTAATCACGTAGAGTGAGATGTGTGCCGGCTCTTTCCCCTCTGACGGCACGCGGACATTCAAGAAATACTGATTGCGCTCTGGGCCATAAAGCACCCTATTGCGGAATATATCGTTCGCCCAGTAATTGCTACTGCCGCACTCGCGTCCGATGCATTCGAATAGCTTTTCATACCCTTTCACGTAAAAGTTACTCTGAAAGTAACCAAAAACGTCCTCTCCCGAATATTCTCGGGGTATCTCGAATATCAGCTTACTGACGTCACCACGAATACGTTCCGAGCTTTCTGGCACGACTACTCCACGCGAGCGCTGCAGACGACCAAGGACCAAGCGATAATTGGTGTCTGCCTCAAATTCAGCGCTCGAAAGCACTGAATCTGGGAATCGGTCTGCAAGAACTAAATCGGTCAGTTGCGCATATCCAGCCGGATACACAAGCGTGATCGCAAGTAACACTGCGAATTTTTTACGTAATTTCATTCCACACAGTATATAAGAAGGTTAAAACATTAAGGGATAGCACAAAGACGTCCGGATGAACTAACTGAATTGTCTCTACCATCAGTAGCATCCGGCAATCATTCCGTTACAGATCGGTTAGCAAAGCGGTTAACGCAAGAAAATAATATCGTACCAAAGACGAGGCGAGCTAGGGTCTGAAAAGAACTTGCTCATTTAAGCTTCGTATCTGTCTCAAGACTCTGAGTCTCTGTAGAATAAAGATCTTCGAACGTTTTCGCCAAGAGGCTCCGAACGTTTACAAGTATTGTGGATGAGCGCTGCATTCTACAACTGACTGTTTCACTATTTTGCTCTTGCCCTCTCCACGAGAGTCTTCGGCAACTGCCCTGCAACGACCCTGGATCGAGCATAACCGTAACGCGTCAAGCACAAACATAATTTGTATAGGCCCCTATTCTGCTTTTTTACCGCCATTGCGGGCGATTTTCTTTTTACGAACCGATTTTTTCTTGCTTATGGGTTTCTTCGTTGCTTTTTTGTCGGATCCATTCCCCTCCATGCTGACACCATCCGATGCTGACGAAGATCTCCGGTTCTCTGAAAACTCTGCAACAGCGCTCACTATTTCCGCAGAACCAATCTGCTCATCAGGGAAATCCGAAAGCGGAAAGGGCCGACGATCAGAATTAAAGGTCACGAAGTGAAGAATCTGCCCTACATACGCCGCCAGCAAGGCCCCAAATCCAGCAAGATTTTCGTTTACCTTCGCGGTAAATATGAAGAACAAACCTTGTGCCAGTGCTAACAGTAAGATCAAGGGGCCAATTATGAGATGCAACACCACAATAAAACCAATCACGAACAGAACGCGCACCCAAACTGAAGCTTTAAGAACATTATCAACAAGGGCGTCCAATTGTTCAGGCATATTTATTCCTCTATCAAAACCTTCTCAGAGTTTGCCGCAAATTCAACATCGAGAGCCTGATTTCCAAGCATCAAAGATGCAATGATACTTTCGATGGAGTGGTGCTCATATAATATCTTATATAAACCTGTAGCCAAGGGCATATGAACGTCTTTTTCTTCGGCTTTTTTTGCCACAAGCCTGACAGTATTGACTCCTTCAGCAACCTGTCCTACTTCTTTTACCGCTTCCTGAAGCGATTTCCCCTTACCTAAGGCCTCGCCAATGCGATAATTACGGCTCATAGGTGTGGAGCAGGTCACAACCAAATCCCCTACCCCTGCCAAACCAAGAAAAGTCATCGGATCAGCCCCCATCTCGCGGCCAAACCGAGCCATCTCTGTTAAGCTCCTCGTTATCAACATGCTATTGGTGTTGTAACCCATGCCAAGAGCAGAGGCGATGCCAGCGATAATAGCGTAGATATTTTTCAGCGAGCCCCCAAGCTCAATGCCAAATACGTCGTCGTTGGTATACACCCTGAACGTATCCGACTTGAGCAACTCCTGAATCGTTGATCGCACCTGCTCCTGACTACTCGCGATGACCGAACCGGTCAGCTGACTTGCCGCTATCTCTGTAGCCAGATTTGGGCCACTCAGCACACCGATCTTCGCCTTAGGTGCCTCAGCCTTGAGCACCTCACTCATCAGCATAAAACTGTCAGCTTCAATCCCTTTAGTTGTGCTCACTAACATCACATCAGGGGCTGCATGTTTCATTATCTGCCGGACGACGGCGCGGAAAGAAGCGCTTGGAACCGCAACAAAAACAACGCTGCTGTCGGTGACTGCTTTTGCCATGTCTTGGGTCGCGACTATTCGCTCGCCTAACGAATATCCAGGAAGATATTCAGGGTTTTCATGTTGCATGTTTACCTGTGAGACAAGACTCTCACTACGCATCCAAAAATGCACAGCGTGGCCATTTGCAGCAATGATATTCGCGATCACTGTGCCGAAACTGCCGCCGCCTATGACTGCAACTTCACTCAACGCTGCGCTCCTCCGATAGAATAAGACACTCTTGATAACGGCAGGCCTTTTGCTTTCTCCATCACGAAGTCTCTCTATTTGCAACGGGCATTAAGGCGTGGTAGCCGATATGTCGGTGTTTGAATCGGCAACCCACACACAAGATCTGGCGGCCTTTCGTTCGTCATCCAAGGGCCTGGACAGTTCTCAATACCGCGCTATGTCATATCGGCTGTGACAGCCAAGGGACACACCAACGAGCAGGATCTTGACTCGTCCCCGTTCGAGAGTACGCAGCGTAATGATACCTAACTATAGGAGGGGCCACGTTAAGAAAACTCAAACGTAGACCGAGATTGCCACGATTAGATTAATGATAGGCGCCGGATAGACTCCTAATCCGAGCAATAACAAGAACAGACAGATAATTACACCATAAGATCCTGAGAAAAGCGGAACGCCAACGAATGTATCGTCTTTATCCGGAGCAGGTTCTATCATTCGATAAATTATCCTTAGATAGTAGTAAAGACCGATACCACTACCAGCAATTAACGCAGCGAGTAACGGCCACAGTGCTGCCTCAACACCGGCAAAAAATAAATAGAACTTCCCGATAAAACCAACTGTCAACGGAATGCCAGCAAGCGAGAGCATCATTGCGGTGAACACCGCAGCGAGAATGGGTTGCCTCCAGAATAAGCCCTTATAGTCGTCGATGGTGTCATGTTCTTTGTCACTAGAGGAGACCATCGAGGTTACTGCAAACGCCCCTAGTGACATGATGACATAAGCGACAAGATAAAAACTGATCGCCTCAATGCCAATACGCCCCTCAACGTGATAGCTAGCAACAACGGCGATAAGCAAATATCCCATGTGTGAAATAGATGAGTACGCTAACAGCCGCTTGACGTTTTGCTGCAGGAGTGCCAGCAGGTTGCCCACAAGAATTGAAATTACAGCAAGTAAAGAGAGTACAGTCAGCGTCCCGGTTAGTGACAGCGCCTCTGTTACCTCCATAAAGCGCAATAGAACGACAAAAACCGCCGCTTTTCCGATCGTCGCCAAGTATGCTGTAGCTGGTAATGGAGAGCCCTCATAAACATCCGGAGTCCACATATGAAAAGGAGCCAGGGAAAGTTTGAATGCAAGACCTGCCGTGATCAACAGAAGTCCTATAGTCGAAAACCCTGAACCAAGGCTGTGCATCGCCGTTTCTGGCAAATCGATCAAACTGACAAAGCCCAATGTTCCAGTTTGCCCATAGACAAGAGCCATCCCAAACAACAAAAA
>DORE01000140.1:0-1086 GCA_003514305.1 Gammaproteobacteria bacterium
TATCGGGCAACAGCGCAATGCGGCTTACCACAGCGCGCTATTACACCCCATCTGGCGTTTCAATTCAGGCAACGGGAATCACGCCAGACATCGAAGTGGCTCTCGCGCGAATCGAAAAAATAGAGGACGGAATTACCCGAGAAGAAAATTTGAGGGGAGCGCTCGACAATGGAGAAAAGCTTGATAAAGGCAACACAAAACAAAATGATGAAGACAAATCAGTTAAACCGTCAGAAACTGATCAATCAAAGATTGATTATCAGCTTGCTCGGGCGCTGGACCTAATACGCGGCGTATCCATCTTCAATAATGAGGCTGTAAAACCCTAATTATGCGCGATATTCCCTATGACAAGCGGCCTTATCGGCCCTGCGTTGGTATCTTTCTTATCAATTGTTCAAAGCAGGTATTTGGTGGCCGCCGAATCGATAGCCGCGCCAAAGCATGGCAAATGCCTCAAGGTGGGATTGATCCAGGTGAAACTGTCGTTGATGCCTGTATGCGCGAAATGGCTGAGGAAATTGGCACATCATCTGCTGAATTGCTTTGTGAACATAGTGAATGGCTATATTATGATATTCCACTCCCGCTTGCCGACCGGTTATGGCACGGACAATATAAGGGCCAAAAGCAGAAATGGATGGCGTTGCGCTTCACCGGCAGTGATGCAGACATCAATATCAACACTCAAAATCCAGAATTTTGTGAATGGCGCTGGCTTGCCCCAGCCGAGCTTGTTGAGTTGGCAGTCCCGTTTAAACGTGACGTGTATGACGATGTGCTAAGAGCCTTCAGAGGCTTTGTCTAGCGAGTTCCACCCATTCGCTCCCACATCATCAAAAGGCTCTTAGAATATTGGCAGCTCATTTCTGCATATCCAATAATCAAATGGCTGAAAGTTATAGCTCCGCGATCACTGCATTTATAAAATCAGCTTCCGATTCACTGGCCGTCGCCGCTGCATTTTTCAGAGCATCCGCATCAGCTGTGCCAAGATCGATAGCCCGTTCAGCCATGATGGATACAGACTCGCCAGATACGTCAGCAAGCCCACCATCAATCATGATTCGATCGGTAATCTTGCCG
>DORE01000140.1:1463-2404 GCA_003514305.1 Gammaproteobacteria bacterium
CAAGACACCAAAAAAACCCTCGACGCCCGGTGCCACAACCATTTGCACCGCTTTTTGCGCCATAATGCGAGCCGGTGTTACCAATTCGAATTGTGTTGTTTCAGCCATGCTAGCGCGTCCTCATGATATGTAAGTATAAATACTAGGTGATGCCTTTAAGCAGCGTCCTGCGTCAATTTCTTGCCTTTTTCGATGGCCTCTTCAATGGTGCCAACAAGATAGAAAGCAGCTTCTGGCAGGTGGTCATATTCTCCTTTCAGAATGCCCTCAAAACCAGCGATGGTGTCTTCAAGACTAACCAGCTTACCGGGTGAACCGGTAAACACCTCGGCAACATGAAACGGCTGTGACAAGAAACGCTGGATTTTCCGCGCTCGGGCCACGATCAGCTTATCTTCTTCAGACAATTCATCCATACCAAGGATAGCGATAATATCCTGCAGCGATTTGTATTGTTGTAATACCTCTTGAACTTCACGGGCAGTGTTGTAGTGGTGTTCACCAACAATTCTTGGATCCAACATCCGTGATGAAGAGTCAAGCGGATCCACCGCGGGATAGATGCCGAGTTCTGCAATTTGACGGGATAGAACAGTTGTTGCATCAAGGTGGGCGAATGATGTGGCTGGCGCCGGGTCAGTCAAGTCATCAGCAGGAACATAGATCGCCTGAACCGATGTGATTGATCCTTTGTTTGTTGTTGTAATCCGCTCTTGCAGTGCGCCCATGTCGGTTGCCAAAGTTGGCTGATATCCGACCGCAGACGGGATACGGCCGAGAAGTGCAGATACTTCTGAACCCGCCTGGGTGAATCGGAAAATGTTATCCACGAAAAAAAGCACGTCCTGGCCTTCTTCATCGCGGAAATATTCAGCCAGCGTCAACCCAGTCAAGGCAACGCGCGAACGCGCCCCTGGCGGTTCGTTCATCTGTCCATACAC
>DORE01000140.1:2461-2677 GCA_003514305.1 Gammaproteobacteria bacterium
GTAATTGATCCTTTGTTTGTTGTGGTGATTCGTTCTTGCAATGCGCCCATATCAGTTGCCAATGTGGGCTGGTATCCTACAGCAGATGGGATACGGCCGAGAAGTGCAGACACTTCTGAACCGGCCTGGGTGAACCGAAAGATGTTATCCACGAAAAAAAGCACGTCCTGGCCCTCTTCATCGCGGAAATACTCAGCCAGCGTCAAACCAGTCAAG